>CBHYLO010000169.1:0-8358 GCA_966128675.1 uncultured bacterium
GCCCGGGGGGCCGGCGGGGGGGGGGGCGCGGGGGGCCCCCCCCCCCCCGCCCGGTCCCGCCCGCGGTGCCCGGAGCGCCGCCCCGCGCCGCCCCGCGCGCCGCCTCGAGCGTCGCCTCGCGCGTCGCCCGGCGTCAGGGCTTCTGCAGCACCGACTCCATCGTCCCGCCCATCTGCGGGACCGCCTGGACCAGCCGCACCACCGGCCCGCCCTTCGCGACGTAGAAGGTCAGCGCCGCCGGCCCGCCCGTGCTCTCGACCACCCACGTGTCGAACGCGCCCGCCGGCACCGTCACCTTCTCGCTTCCCTTCACCGTCAGCGTCAGCGGCATCGTCGCGCCCGACTGCGGGTTGAGCAGCTCGACGCGCCCGGTCCACTTCTCCGACAGTGGCAGCCGCCCGAGCGCCAGGAGCAGCACGCCGTCGTTGGTCAGCGCGCCCTTCACGTTCCGCGTCGCGATGACCTGCGACTGGCCCGGCGCGTTGAGGGCGCCCTTCACGCTGTCCGCCGTGAAGGTCATCGCCAGGCTCGCATCGCCCATCGGCGTCTTCATGTTGAGCGAGCGGCTCACGGCGCCCAGGTCCGACGCCGCCAGCACGAGCGAGTCGGACATCGTGACCATCGCGTTCGACTGGGCATCGAGCAGCAGCCAGCCGGTGCCGACCTTCGCCTTCTGCAGCGTCAGCGTGCGCGTGCCGAACTCCTGGGGCGCGCCGTTGCCGGTCAGCTTGGCCGCCCAGGTCCACGTGCCCGGCTTGATGGTCGCCGCGACCTGCTCGAACGGCAGCGCGGCCGGCTCCTGCGCGCCGGCGACGACGGGCAGGACGAGGCCGGCGGCGAGCAGCGCGGTGCGGCGGGGGAACGACGACATGGACGACTCCTGAGCGTGGGGGCGCCCGATCGGGCGCCGGGTTCGGGGCGCCTGCGTCGCGCCCCGCGTGTCGGAAGCTACTGCGGGCCGGCGGGACCCGCTCAGTCGCGGGCGTTCCCGCCGCCGACGAACCGCGGCAGCTCCTCGATGCCGACCAGCACGTCGCGTGGCTTGGACCCGTCCGGCGGCCCGAGGATCCCTGCCGCGTGCAGCTGGTCGATGACGCGCGCCGCGCGGCCGTACCCGATCTTCAGCCGGCGCTGCAGCAGCGACGTCGAGCCGCCCTGGTTCTGGATGCACACCTCGGCCGCGTCGAAGAACAGCTTGTCGCGCTCGCCGCTGGCCGCGTCCTCGTCGCCCGCGTCCTGGCCGGCCGCCAGCGCCTCGCGCTTGCGCACCATCTCGAGGATGTCCTCCTCGTCGTCCGCCTGCGCGGCCTGGCTGCCGTCGATCGCGGCCGCGAGCTCCCGTGCCTCGGCCGACGTGCCGTGCTTGCGGTCGCGGTACCAGTCCATCAGGCGCTCCGTCTCCTCGCTGGAGAGGTAGGCGCCCTGCAGGCGCGACGGCTCGCTCTTCCCCGGTGGGATGAAGAGCATGTCGCCGTTGCCCAGCAGCGTCTCGGCGCCCATGCCGTCGAGGATCGTGCGGCTGTCGATCTGCGACGCCACGCGGAACGCGATGCGGCTCGGGAAGTTCGCCTTGATGAGGCCCGTGATGACGTTCACGCTCGGGCGCTGCGTGGCGATGATCAGGTGGATGCCGATCGCGCGCGCCTTCTGCGCCAGCCGCGCGATCGGCGTCTCGACCTCGCCCTGCACCGTCATCATCAGGTCCGCCATCTCGTCGATGATGACGACGATGTACGGCAGCGCGCCCTTCGTGTACGTCCGGTCCTCGAACGCGACCTCGGGGTTGCGCGGCTTCAGCAGCGGCACGCCGTCGCGCACGCGCTTGTTGAAGTCCTGCAGATTGCGGCAGCCGTTGGCGGCGAGGAGCTCGTAGCGCTCCTCCATCGTCATGATCGCCCACTTCAGCACCGACGCCGCGTCCTTGCTGTCCGTGATGACCTTGTGCCGCATGTGCGGGAGGTCGTTGTACACGGACAGCTCGACCATCTTCGGGTCGACCATCAGGAAGCGCAGCGTCTCGGGCGTGTGCCGGTAGATGAGGCTCGTGATGATCGTGTTCACGGCCACCGACTTGCCCGCGCCCGTCGCGCCCGCGATCAGCAGGTGCGGCATCTTCGCCAGGTCGGCGATGACCGGCTTCCCTTCCAGGTCCTTGCCGAGCGCGATCGGCAGCGCCGCCTTGGCGTGGTCGAACTCGGGATGGTCGACCAGCTCGCGGAACACGACCATCTCGCGCGTCGCGTTCGGCACCTCGATGCCGACGGCGCCCTTCCCCGGGATCGGCGCGACGATGCGGATGCTCGGCGCGCGCATCGCCAGCGCGAGGTCGTCGGAGAGCGAGGCGATCTGCCGCACCTTCACGCCCGCGGCGGGCTCGTACTCGAACTGCGTCACCGTCGGGCCGACCGTGCGCCCCGTGATGCGCCCGTCGATCTTGAAGGTGCGCAGCACCTCCTCGAGGCGCTGGGCGGCGGCGTCGAGCTCCTTGCGCCCGACCTCCGCGTTGCGCGGCGGCGCCTCCGACAGGATCTGCTTCGGCGGCCGCTCGGCCATCGTCTCCGCGGACGCCGCGTCGGCGGCCTGCATCTCGGCCACGAGCTTCGTGACCGCCGCGCTGTCGGAATCGGCCTTCGCGTCGGCCTTCGTGCGCCGGCCCTTCCTCGCGTCCTCGGCCGGCACCACGGGCTCGGGCGCGGCGGGCGTGAGCGCGCGCTTCGCCAGCACCGGGTCGAGCGCGGGCATCTCCTCGGGCGCGGGCTCCAGGGCGACCGCGATGTCCTCGACGAGCGCCGCCGCGCGGCTCCGGCGCCGGCGGGGCGCGGCCTCGCCGTCGATCGCGGCCACGTCCATCGCGTCGTCCGCGTCGGACGCGGGCGCGACCGGGCGGCCGGCGAGCAGCGCGCGCACCGGGTTCCAGGCGAGCGTGCCGATGGTCAGCGCGCAGAGCGCGAACGCCATCAGCAGCCAGGCGCCGAACGCGCCGAAGCCGGTGACCGCGTAGAACGCGACGAACGCGCCCCACACGCCGACGGCGAGGTTGGAGTCGCGGCCGACGCGCAGCGCCAGCGCGACCACGACGGGCGTCAGCAGCGCGAGGCCCGCGAGGAAGAGCAGCCAGTTGCGGTCGTCGCGCGCGCTGAGCCGCCCGAAGCGGCGCAGCGCGTGCACGAACGGCGCGAACGGCAGGAACAGCGCGCCCGTCCAGCCGAGGATCGTGATCAGCGGCGTCGCGACCAGCGAGCCGATCGCGCCGAAGGGGCCGCGCACCGCGTCCGTGCCCTCGCCGGCGCTGACGGCGCTCCAGGCGGCGGCCAGCAGCACGCCGCCCAGGAAGATCGCGAGCGCGAGCCACGCCAGTGCCCCGACCTCGTCACGCAGGGCGGCGCGCCGCTGGGCGCGCAGCAGGTCGCGGGGATCGCGCTCGGGCGCGACCTCGGCCGCGGCGCGCTTGCGGGCGCCGCGGGCGGTCGTCACCTCGGGCTCATCGCGCCCCGCTCCGAACAGGGCTCTCACGCCCACGTTGCACCTCTGCCGTTCACCTGCCGCCGACCCTCCGACCCGGGCCGAGCGTCACCGCTCCCAGCCGGGTCCCAGCTTCGTGATCCGTTGATCGTAGTAGACGGGCACCACTTCCTGCGCGTCGATCGCGGCGCACGCGTCGAGGTCGGCCGCGAAGCCCGCCTCGGCCAGCGCGCGTCCATGGACCGCGTCGGCGAACAGCAGGTCGAGCCGGTCGCCGTAGCGGCGGTCGAGCAGCACGCACGCCTGCGCCGCGTCGTTCAGCGCGACGTCCGGCCGGCGCCGCATCAGCCCGCGCACGATGCGGCCCGCGCAGGCCGCGTCCTCGAGCGCGAACTGCCGCTCGCGCCCCGCGCAGAGGATCATGACGTCGGCGCCGCCGCGGGCCGCCGTCCGCAGGAAGGCGAGCGAAGCCTTGAGGTTGACGTACGAGGCCACGATCACGTCACGCGCGCCCTGCGTCGCCACCAGCGCCGGGGTGCCGTTGGTGGTGGCGAACAGGATCGTCTTCCCCTCGATCGCCTCGGGCGTGTACTCGCCGGGCGAGTTCCCGAGGTCGAAGCCGGGGATCGGGAGCATGCGGCGCTCGCCGGCGAGCTTCACGTCGCGCCGCTCGAACTGGCGCGAGCGCAGGACGACCTCGTCCGAGCTCTCCAGCGGCACGATGCTGCGCGCGCCGTTGGCGAGCGCCGTGGCGATCGTGGTGGAGGCGCGCAGCACGTCGATGACCGCGACCACGCGCCCCGCGACGTCACCCGGGGTGAGCGCGCCGACCCCGAAGAGGACGTCGAGTCGCACTCAGTGCTCCCGGAGGCCCGGGCCGTGGGGCGCGTGCGGATCCGGCTTGAGCACCTCCGCCTTCAGCCGGTCGAACTCGCGCTCCAGCCACTTCGTGTCGACGTCGCCGGCCTGGAACTGCGGGTGCTGCATCACGCGCGCGAGGAACGGCATCGTCGTCGAGACGCCCTCGATGACGAACGTCTCCAGCGCGAGCTGCATGCGCTTCATCGCCTCCTCGCGCGTGCTCCCCTGCACGATGAGCTTCGCGACGAGCGAGTCGTAGAACGGCGGCACCGCGTAGCCGGCGTAGACGTGCGTGTCGAGCCGCACGCCGGGCCCGCCCGGCGGATGGAACGTCGTGATCTGCCCCGGCGACGGCTGGAAGTTGCGCACCGGATCCTCGGCGTTCACGCGGCACTCGATCACGTGGCCGCGCAGCGGCGGCAGCTCGGTGACCGTCATCGGCAGGCCGGCGGCGACGCGGATCTGCTCCTTCACGAGGTCCACGCCCGTGAGCTGCTCCGTCACCGGATGCTCGACCTGGATGCGCGTGTTCATCTCCATGAAGTAGAACGAGCGGTCCTCGTTCAGCAGCATCTCGATCGTGCCGGCGCCGACGTAGTCGATCGCCTTCGCGCCCTTCACCGCGGCGTCGCCCATCGCCTGGCGCAGCTCCGGCGTCATCACCGGGCACGGCGCCTCCTCGACGAGCTTCTGGTGGCGCCGCTGCACCGAGCAGTCGCGCTCCCCCAGGTGGATCACGTTCCCGTGCTTGTCGCCGAGGATCTGGAACTCGACGTGGCGCGGCCGCGTGAGGTACTTCTCGACGTACACGTCGCCGTTGCCGAACGCCGACAGCGCCTCGGAGCGCGCGAGCTGGAACGAGCGCGCGAAGTCGTCGACGTCGTTGGCGACGCGCATCCCCTTCCCGCCGCCGCCGGCCGCCGCCTTGATGATGACCGGGAAGCCGATCTGCTCCGCGAACGCGAGCGCCTCGTCGGGATCCTCGACCGGGCCGGGCGTGCCGGGCACGATCGGGACGCCGACGTCCATCATCGCCTTGCGCGCGGCCGCCTTGTCGCCCATCACGCGGATCTGCGCCGCGGTGGGGCCGATGAACGCGATGTTGCTCGCGGCGCACGTCTCCGCGAACTCCGCGTTCTCGGCCAGGAAGCCGTAGCCCGGATGGATCGCGTCGGCGCCGGTGATCTCGGCGGCCGCGATGATGCGCGGGATGTTCAGGTACGACTCGCGGCTCGACGCGGGGCCGATGCACACGTCGTCGTCGGCGAAGCGCACGTGCAGGCTCTCGCGGTCCGCCTCGGAGTAGACGGCGACCGTCTGCACGCCCAGCTCGCGGCAGGCGCGGATGACGCGCAGCGCGATCTCGCCGCGGTTGGCGATCAGGACTTTCTTGAACACGATCAGCCGTTCGGATCGATGCGGTACAGCACCTGGCCGTACTCGACCGGATGCGCGTCCTGCGCGAGTACCTCGGTGATCACGCCGTCGTACTCGCTCTCGATCTCGTTCATGATCTTCATAGCCTCGATGATGCAGACGATCTGGCCCTTGCTGATGCGCTGGCCAACCGTCGCGTACGGCTTCGCGCCCGGCTCCGGCGCGGCGTAGAACGTCCCGACCATCGGCGACTTGATCTCCAGCCCCTTGGCCTTCGGCGCCTCGCCGCGCGCGCCCTCGTCGCGCGACTCGACGATGGTCGAGAGGCCCTCCGACGGCGTCGGCCGCCCGACGCCCGACGGCACCGGCGCCATCATCGGCGGCATCGAGACCGGCGCCGCCATCTGCACCGTGCCCCGCTGCTGCGGCGTCTTCGAGATGCGGAGCTTCATCCCCTTGTCGGAGGAGATCTCGATCGAGTCGACGGACGAGCCGTCGAGCATCTCGATGAGCTTCTTGACGTAGCGGAGGTCGATCATGGGACCGTGGAGGGTGGGACGGACGGCGCGCGGCCGGAGCGGCGGACCGCGACCGCGCCGCGCGGAGGCCCGAGCCGTCCGCGAGGCGCGCCCGCGTGCAAGTTTCACGAGAGCTCGAGCAGCTCCCGGGTGAAGTGCGTCAGGACTTCGGGGCCCGTCGGGGCGAGGTGCACGTCGTCCTCGATGCGCACCCCGCCCCAGCCGGGCAGGTAGATCCCGGGCTCGATGGTCACGACCGAATCGGGCGGGAGGATCGCCTCGGCCGACCGCGCCAGCCGCGGGGCCTCGTGCACCTCCAGCCCGATCCCGTGGCCGAGGCTGTGCCCGAAGGCCTCGCCGTAGCCGCGCCCGTCAATGTAGTCGCGCGCCAGGGCGTCGGCATCCCGGCCCGTCTGGCCGACCCGCACCTGCGCGCTGGCCAGCGCGTTCGCAGCGCGCACGACGTCGTAGACCTCGCGCTGGCGCTCGTCCGCCCGTCCGAGCACGACCGTACGGGTCACGTCCGCGCAGTAGCCCTCGACGATCGCGCCGAAGTCGATGAGCAGGAAGTCGCCGCGCTGCAGCTCGCGCGCGGCCGCCCGCGCGTGCGGGAGCGCGGCGCGCGGCCCGCTGGCGACGATCGTCTCGAACGGGAAGCCCTCGCTCCCCGCCTCGCGCAGCGCGCGCTCGAGGATCCCCGCCACGGCCAGCTCGGTGAGCCCCGGCCGCACCTCGGCGAGCGTGCGCTCGAGCGCCGTCACGGCGACGACGCCCGCGTCGCGGATGCGCGCCACCTCGTCGGCGTCCTTGTGCTCGCGCAGCCGCTCGACGAGGTCGGCGGTGGGGCGCCACGTCCAGCGCGCGCCGGCGTCGAGCAGCCGCTGGAAGTCGCGGTGCAGCACGTGCGCGCTCTCGAAGCCGACCACCTCGACGTACGGCAGCCCGGCGAGCTGCTGCCAGAGGCCCGACCAGAGGCTCTGCGCCTCGATGATCACGCGCGCGCGGTCGCCCACCTGCTCCGCCGCCTGCGTCTGGTAGCGGAAGTCGGTGATCAGCACGACGTCGCCGCGATGCGTGACCAGCAGCAGCGCGCTCGTGCCGCCGAAGCCGGTCAGGTAGCGGACGTTCGGGAGGCTGGTGACGAGCAGCGCGTCGAGGTGCGCGTGCTGCATCCCCTCGACCAGCGCGGCGAGCCGCGACGACCGCGCGTCAGCCACGCGCCGCGCCCTCGCGTCCCCGCAGGTGCGCGACCAGCCCGCGCAGCGCGAGCTCGTAGCCCAGCACGCCCAGGCCGCAGACGACGCCCACCGCGGCGGCGGCGAGCATGGAGTGGCGCCGCTCCGGCTCGCGCGCGTAGACGTTGGTCACGTGCACCTCCACGAAGGGAAGCGCGACGCCCGTCAGCGCGTCGCGGATGGCGAGGCTCGTGTGGCTGTAGGCGCCCGCGTTCAGCACCACGCCGTGCGCGTCGCCGCGCAGCGCGTGGATGAGGTCCACCAGCTCGCCCTCGCCGTTGCGCTGCGCGGCGGTGAGCTCGACGCCCAGCTCGGTCGCCACGTGCCGCAGGCGCGCCTCGACGTCGGCGAGCGTGTCGCGCCCGTAGAGCGCCGGCTCGCGGGTGCCGAGGAGGTTCAGGTTGGGGCCGTTCAGGAGGGCGATCCTCACACCTGCAGCCCCTTGAGCCAGGCGTGGAACTGCGCGAGGTCCTCGTCGTCGGTCGTCGTGCGCGCCGGTGCCGCCGGCTCCTCGACGGCGGGCATCGGGGCGACGGGCGTGGCGGGACGCGCCGGCTCGGCGCGCGCCTCCGCGCTCGCGCCCGCGTCGGACGCCGGCGCCGCGCCGTCGGCGGGTGCGCCCTCCGCGGGCGCGCCCTCCTCCAGCCCCTCGAAGAACCGCTCGAAGGAGAAGTCGCCGAGCCCGTAGGGCGCCTCCTCGGCTGGCGCGGGGGGCGCGGGCGGCGTGGCGGCGGCAGGCAGCGACGGCGGGCTCACGAAGAGCGCGTCGGCGAGCGACGTCGCGGGCGAGGCCGACGACGAGAAGGCGTCGGCGAGCCGGGGCCGGGGCCCCGCGGGGGGCGCGGGGCCGTGGCCGGCGCGCAGGGCGGGGGCGGGGGGGGGCCCCCCCGCGGGGCCGGCGCCCC
>CBHYLO010000170.1:0-8327 GCA_966128675.1 uncultured bacterium
GCGCGCGGCGGCCGCCTGCGCGCGCCGTCGCTCGCGGCGATCGCGAGCCCCACCGGATCGCCCGCCGCGTGCGCCACCGCCGCCAGCCCCACGGCCAGCGCGCACGCGGTCCGCCACTTCGCGTGGCGCGTGCCCGCGTCCGGTCCCTCGGGAAACGCCATCGACGCGCTCGCGTCCACCACGAGCAGCGTCGGCAGCAGCGCGTGGTCGTCGGCCAGCCGCACGTACGCGCGGTCGCTGCGCGCGAGCAGCCGCCAGTCGAGCCGCCGCGGGTCGTCGCCTTGGCGGTACGCGCGGTACTCGCTGAACTCGCCCGTGCTGCCGCGCAGCCGCGCGCGGTGCGCGCCGGGGAGGTTGCCGGCGACGCGACGGCGGGCGGGCCACCGCAGCGCTCGAACCTGGTCGAGCAGCTGGGCGTAGTCGTGAGTCTGCACGCTCATGCGACCGCAGCCCGAGCGCCGCGAACGGAATCGAGCACCGCGCCATCACCTGCGGATCACGAGTCTCCGTCACGTCAGATGCGCACGCTCGACGCCGGCGCTGCGACATGCCCGACCACCGCGTCCACGATCTGCTCCACGTCCACGCCCTCCGCTTCCGCCGCGAACGTCGGCAGCACGCGGTGCCGCAGCACCGGCGCGGCGACGCGGCGCACGTCCTCCGGCGCGACCGCCACGCGGCCGGCCAGCAGCGCGTGCGCCTTCGCGCCCAGGATCAGCGCCTGCCCCGCGCGCGGGCCCGCGCCCCAGCGCACCGACTGCTGCACGAGCTTCGGCGCGCCGGGATCGTCGGGGCGCGTCGCGCGCACCAGCGACGCCGCGTAGCGCAGCACCGGGTCGCTGGCCGCCACCGCGCGCGCGAGCCGCTGCAGCGCGAGCGTCTGGTCGGCGTCCAGCACGGGCGCGAGCGGTCCCTGCGACGCGCCCGTCGTCGCGCGCAGGATCGCCACCTCGTCCTCCGCCGCGGGATAGCCCACGCGCACGTCGAACAGGAAGCGGTCGAGCTGCGCCTCGGGCAGCGGATACGTCCCCTCCTGCTCGATCGGGTTCTGCGTCGCGAGCACGAAGAACGGCTCCGGCAGCCGCATCGTGTGGCCGGCGGCGCTCACCGCGTGCTCCTGCATCGCCTCCAGCAGCGCGGCCTGCGTGCGCGGCGGGGCGCGGTTGATCTCGTCGGCGAGGACGATGTTCGCGAACACGGGGCCCTGCACGAAGCGGAACGCGCGCGCGCCGGTGTGCGTGTCCTCCTCCAGGATCTCCGTCCCCGTGATGTCGCTCGGCACCAGGTCGGGCGTGAACTGGATGCGGCGGAACTGCAGGCGCATCGCCTCCGCCACCGACTTCACGAGCAGCGTCTTCGCGAGGCCGGGGACGCCCACCAGGCGCGCGTGGCCGCCGGCGACGATCGCCAGCAGGATCTCCTCGACCACCGTGCCCTGGCCGAGGACGCGGCGCGACACCTCGTCGCGCAGCGCGCGCGCGGCGGCCAGGAGCGGCTCGGCGCGAGCGAAGTCCGCGTCGTCGGCCGTGCCGCGCGGGGCAGCGGCGGCTCGCGCGGGGGCGTCGGGAAGGGCGGCAGCGTCGGAGCGCACGGCGGGCGGGTGGGGTGGGGACGGCAGACGACCGGCGCGCGCGCGGCCCGCCGGTCGTGTGTACACGTGTGCAAGCTACGAATGGCGGGCCGCCGTCGTTGTGGCGCCGGTGGTTCGCGGCCGGTGAACGAACGGTAAACGCCGGCCGAGCTCGCGTGCCGGCATCCTCCGATGGCATCGCGGGTTGGCAGGTCGAGGTCGCCACCTGTTTCCGGGGCCCGGACGTTGCAACCGCGCCACAACCACAGCCGACGTACCCCGACTGGGGGAGGCCCGCGCCGCACGCCGCACCGGAGTAGATGTCGTGAGCTCGAAACGCCCTGTCACGCGCCTGGCGCCCGATGCCCGCGCCGCGCTGCTCGCCTACGGAGCCCGCGCCACCTGGCCGGGCGGGTTCGCCATCTATCAACGCGCGCAGCCGGCCGACGGCGTGTTCGTCGTCCTCAGCGGCCGCGTCGTCCTCCGCAGCCGCGTGAAGGCCGGCCGCGGCTTCGTCCCCGTCGTCGCCGCCGAGGGCGAGACCTTCGGCGCCGAGGGGCTCATCCCCGGCAGCAGCTACGTCACCGACGCCCGCGCCGAGGAGGCCAGCGAGACGCTGCACCTCAGCGCCGCGCAGCTCCGCAGCTGCCTGCGCGAGCAGCCGCTCGTCGGCGGCGCCCTGCTGGCCCAGCTGATGGTCGAGCGCAGCGCGCTCCTCGAGAAGCTGCGCGAGCTGGCCACGCTCAGCGTCGAGGAGCGGCTCATCGCCTCGGTGGTGCGCATGGCCGACCAGAGCGGCCTCTCCGACGACGCCCCGCTCGTCCTCGGCCCCGCGCAGTACCGGCTGCTCTGCGAGCTCGTCGGCGCCACGCGCGAGAGCGTCTCCCTCGTCTTCAACCGCCTCGTCTCGGCCGGGCTGGTGGAGCGCGAGGGGACGACCTTCTCGGTGCCCGACGTCGGCGCCCTCGCCAAGCGCCTCAGCGCCACGTGGGTGGAGGAGGACGCCGCGGTGCCGATGACGCGGGAGGACGGCGGCTCGATCGCGACGCGGGCGTAGCGACCGCCGGCGGACTGCGGATTCGACGACGGGGCATCCCGAGGGCCGATCCGCAGCCCGCAGTCCGCAGCGCCCGCCGCGGGTGGTAGGTTGCGAGTCATGTCGGCCCCGGATCTTTCCCGCTACGCGCGCCAGATCGCGCTCCCCGAGGTCGGGCTCGCGGGGCAGGCGCGGCTGGCGGACGCCGCGGTGCTGATCGTCGGGGCCGGTGGGCTCGGCTCGCCGGCGGCGCTGTGGCTCGCGGCCGCAGGGGTGGGGCGCATCGGGCTCGCGGACCACGACCGCGTCGACCGCTCCAACCTCCACCGGCAGCTCCTCTACGCGCCCGGCGACGAGGGCACGCCCAAGGTCGAGGCGGCCCGCGCGCGGCTCGCCGCCGTCGCCCCCGACGCGCGGATCGACCTGCACGAGGTCGCGGTCACCGCCGCCAACGCGCCCGCGCTCGTGCAGGGCTACGACGTGGTGCTCGACTGCACCGACCAGATCCCCGTCCGCTACGCGCTGAGCGACGCGTGCGTGGCCGCCGGGCGGCCGCTGGTGCACGGCGCGGTCTCGCGGTGGGAGGGGCGCGTCACCGTGCTCGCCGCGTCCGACGGGCCGTGCTACCGCTGCCTGTGGCCGACGCCGCCGCCCGCGCACGCGATCCCGTCGTGCGCCGAGGCGGGCGTGCTGGGGCCCGTGCCGGGCGCGATCGGGATGCTGCAGGCGGTCGAGGCGTCCAAGCTGCTCCTCGGCGCGGGGGACCCGCTGGTGGGCCGGCTGCTGGTGATGGACCTGCTGCGGATGGTGACGCACGTCTTCGCCGTGCCGCGCGACCCGTTGTGCCCGACGTGCGCGGCGGGCCAGATTCGCCAGGCCGGGATGGACGGCGCCGTCGCCGTCCCGCCCGACGTCCCGTCCCCGTCGCCGGAGCCGTCGTCCGTGTCGCAGTCGTCCGCCGGACACCCGGCCGTCGAAGAGATCTCCCCGGTGGAGCTGGCCGCGCGCCTGGGCGCCGCCGACCCGCCGCTGGTGCTGGACGTTCGCGAGCCGTGGGAGCACGACATCGCGCACCTCGCGGGCGCGCGCCTCGTGCCGCTCAACCAGCTCCCCGCCGCGCTCAGCACGCTCGACCCGGCGCGCGCCCTCGTGACGATGTGCCACCACGGGGTCCGCAGCCGCATGGCCGCCGAGTTCCTGCGCGAGCGCGGGCTGACGCGCGTCGCGAACCTGAGCGGCGGCATCGACGCGTGGAGCGAGGACGTGGACGCGTCGGTGCCGCGGTACTGAATGTCCCGCCGTGTGGCTCGCTGAATGTCCGAGCGCCGCCCGCTCGCCCGCGCCCTGATGCTCCCGCTCGCGCTCCTCACCGCCGCCGTCGCCGCGGCCGCGCTGCACGCCGCCCACCGCCGCCGCGTCGAGCGGCGCGTCGGCGCGCGGCTGCCGCTGGGCGACGACGGCGTGGTGCGCGGCGCGCACGGCTTCACGCTGCGCGGCGACCCGGCGCGCGCGGCGCTGGTCGTGCACGGCTTCGGCGACACGCCCCAGAGCGTGGCCGAGCTGGCGCACGCGCTGCACGCCGACGGCTGGACGGTGCGCGTGCCGCTGCTGCCCGGGCACGGCCGCACGGTGCGCGACTTCGCGGCCAGCGGCGCCGACGCGTGGCTGGCGTGCGCGCGCGCGGAGCTGGCCGCGCTGCGCGCCGAGCACGGCAGCGTCGCGCTCGTGGGGCAGTCGATGGGCGCGGCGCTGTGCGCGGTGCTCGCCGCCGAGACGCCGGACGTGCGCGCGCTCGTCCTGCTGGCGCCGTACGTCACTGCCGCGCGCGCGGTCCGCGCCGTGGGGCGCGCGCACCTCGCGCTCGGCCTCGTGCTGCCATATCTGGGCAGCGACGGCGGCGCGGCGTCCATCCACGACCCCGAGGCGCGCGCGCAGGCGCTGGGCTACGGCGTGGTGACGCCGCGCCTGCTGCGCGAGCTGGGGCGCGTGGTGGCAGCCGCCCAGGCCGCGCTCCCCGCCAGCCCCGTGCCGCCGCGCGGGGGGCGCGCGCGCCCCGGCCAACCCGTCGCCCCGGGGGCCGCGGCCGTGGCGGCGGAGCGCATCGGCAGCCGCACGCGCGACGTGCTCTGGCTGGAGGCGTCGGGCCACGTGATCGCCGTGGACCGCGAGCGCGCGCGCGTCTTCACGGCCACGCGCGAGTGGCTGGCCGCGCACGCCGACGCGTCGGTCGCGGCACCGGTGGTGGACGTGTCGTGACGCCCCACGCGGCCTTCGTCGCGGGCGCGACGGGCTACGTGGGCCGCGCGCTGGTGCGGGTGCTCGTCGAGCGCGGGTGGCGCACGGTCGCGCACGTGCGCCCGGACTCGCCGGAGCGGGACACCTGGCGCGTGCGCTTCGACGCCATGGGCGCGACGGCCGACGCGACGCCGTGGGACGCGGACGCGATGGCGGCGACGCTGCTGGCGGTGCGGCCGACCGCGGTCTTCGCGCTGCTCGGCACCACGCGGCAGCGCACGCGCGCGTCCGCCGCGCGCGGCGAGGCCGACGGCTACGAGCACGTGGACTACGGCCTCACCGCGCTCCTGCTGCGCGCCACGCAGCGCATGGCCCGCGAGGCGGACGCCGCGCCGCGCTTCGTCTACCTGTCGTCCGTCGGCGCCGACGCCGCGTCGCGCAACCCGTACCTCGCCGTGCGCGGCCGCCTCGAAGCGGAGCTGCGCGCGTCGGGCCTGCCGTGGACCGTCGCGCGTCCGAGCTTCATCACGGGCCCCGACCGCGACGAGTCGCGCCCGGCCGAGCGCATCGGCGCGACGCTGGTCGACGCGGCGCTCGCGCTCCCCGGCCTGCTCGGCGCCCACCGCCTGCGCGACCGCTGGCGCTCCACCACCGCCGACGAGCTGGCGCGCGCGCTGGCGCGGCTGGCGGAGGATCCGTCGGCCGATCACGCCGTGGTGGAAGGGGACGGGCTGCGGTGACGCTGCGGAATACGGACGGCGGGCTGCGGGCTGTGGATCCTGCTCCGTGCCCTCATCCGAACGAGTAGCCCGTGCCCGAGTGGCGCGACCAGGGGAGCCGAGGGCACGGAGCGAGTCCGCAGCCCGCAGCCCGCAGCTTCACGTTTCGAGCCCCGTCACGTGCTCGCGCCGCTCCGTCTCGCGCCCCTCCGGCGTCTCCATCGCCGGTCGCGCGGTGGCACGCCGGCCCGCGCGCGCCGCCAGCGCTAGGAACAGCAGCCCGAACGCCAGCATCGCCGCGCCCCACCACAGGTTCACGTTCAGCCCCGTGGCCCGCGCGTACAGCGTCGCGTCGCCGTGCGTCATCGCGCCGTAGCCCGCCAGCAGCAGGCCGAGCACCACGAACAGCCCGCCGATCGGATACCGCAGGTCCAGCGCCGCCGCACCGCTCATCGTCCGCGCTCCGGTCCGGGGTGAGTCGAGGTCAGTAGAACAGGACGTTCAGCAGCAGCGTCATCCCCAGCACCACCGACGCCAGCACCGCCGGCCGCTGCGTCCAGCGGCGCGAGTCGTCCGCCGGGCGCGGCGTCAGCGAGTACACCAGCCCCCGCAGCTCGTGCTCGGCGCGGGGACGCGTGGCGAGGCTGATCGCGATCGTCACCACGAAGCACGTCAGGAACGCCGTCGTCGCCGTGTAGAAGGTCTGCGCCAGCTCGCTGCGGTACAGGTGCAGCGTCGCGAAGTAGCCGCCCTTCACCCCCGGCACCGAGCCGCGCGCCAGCGTCAGCCCGTGGTGCAGCGCCGCGCCCACCGTGCCCGCGACGAGGCCCCAGAACGCACCGTGGCCCGTGCTCCGCTTCCAGAACATCCCCAGCGCGAACGTCGCGAACAGCGGCGCGTTCACGAACGCGAAGATCAGCTGCAGGAAGTCCATGATGTTGTTGAACGCGCCCGCCACGTACGCGGCCGCGATCGACAGCGCGATCCCGCCCACCGTCGCCGCGCGCCCCATCCACAGGTAGTGCGCGTCCGACGCGCCCTTGCGGATGTGCGCCTGGTAGATGTCGTACGTCCACACCGTGTTGAACGCCGTGACGTTCCCCGCCATCCCCGACATGAACGACGCCATCAGCGCCGTCACGCCCAGCCCCAGCATCCCCGTCGGGAAGAGGCGCACCAGCATCATCGGCGTCGCCAGGTCGTAGTCGAGCACGAAGCTTCCCTGCTCGTTCACCATCGGCACGCCGCTCGGCAGGAGCTTGGGCGGGATCATCCCCGTGCCCGCCGACGCCAGCCCGCCCACCGACGCGTCGCTGCCGTGCGCCAGCGCGATCATCCCCGGCAGGATCACGAGGAACGGGAAGAACATCTTCGGCAGCGCGGCGATCAGCGGCGTGCGCCGCGCGGCGGACATCGAGTCGGCCGCCATCGCGCGCTGCACCACCAGGAAGTCCGTGCACCAGTACCCGAACGAGAGCACGAAGGCGAGGCCCATCATCAGCCCGAACCACTCGACGCCGATCGGGTTCGTGGCCGCGTCGCCCATCCCCTTCCACGTGTGCGTCAGCGCGTCGGCCGGCAGCCCGCGGTCCAGCGCCAGCTGCCCCAGGCGGTAGCGCAGCCCGCCCCACCCGCCCACCGCGCGCAGCCCGATCCACACCAGCGGCGCGAAGCCGAACACGATCATGAAGAACTGCAGCACCTCGTTGTAGATCGCGCTCGTCAGCCCGCCCAGCAGCACGTACGCGAGCACGATCGCCGCCGCCACCAGCACGCTGGTGTCGAAGTCCCAGCCGAGCAGGAGGTTCAGCAGCTTGCCCATGGCGTACATCGACACGCCCGACGAGAACACCGTCATCGCCGCGAAGCTGACCGCGTTCAGCGTGCGCGTCTTCTCGTCGAAGCGCAGCTTCAGGTACTCGGGCACCGAGCGGGCGCGCGAGCCGTAGTAGAACGGCATCATGAACAGCCCCACGAACACCATCGCGGGGATCGCGCCCACCCAGTAGAAGTGCGCGGTGGCGATGCCGTACTTCGCGCCCGACGCGCCCATCCCGATGACCTCCTGCGCGCCGAGGTTCGCCGAGAGGAACGCGAGCCCCGTCACCCAGGGCGGCAGCGAGCGCCCGGAGAGGAAGAAGTCCGTCGAGGTGCGCATCATCCGCCGCAGCGCCCACCCGATGCCGAGCACCACGGCGAAGTAGATCGCCATCACGAGGTAGTCCAGGGACGTCAGCTGCGCGACGGGCATCGGCGCCAGGGGTGGGGGCGGGGTCGGATGCGGGAGGGAGCGCGTGCCGCGCAGAACATGCGGGCCCGCGCGCGGTCGCGCGAGCCGCCGCACCCCGGCTCCGGAGCGGCGAACGGCATTGGACAGGATGACGGGATGAGGCAGAGCCTCCGCGCCGGCGCCAGGGACGTCGCGCCACGCGGAGCCTCCTGGTCATCCCGTCATCCGGTCTGCTCCTGCAGTTCGGGTCTCGCGCTCGCGGCCGTTCGCCGTAGGTTGCCCCTGAGTCCCGTGGTCCCGTCGCCGTCCCCGACCGGAGCCCATGCGCATCGCCGTCCTGAAGGAGACCGCCGAGCGGGAGCGCCGGGTCGCGCTCACCCCGGACGCCGTGAAGCGGCTGGTCGCCGCCGGCCACCAGGTCGTCGTCGAGCGCGGCGCCGGGGCCCCCCCCCAACCCCCCCCCCCCCCCCACCCCGGCCCCCGCCCCCCCCCCGCCCCCCCCCCCCCCCCCCCCACCCCCGGCCCGGGGGGGAAAGC
>CBHYLO010000171.1:0-8278 GCA_966128675.1 uncultured bacterium
GAGCAGCGTGTCGCGCGAGGAGCCGGGACCGGCGCGCGTCGGCCTCGCGATGCGCGCGCGGCGCGCGGTGCTCTCCTACCTCGACCACTCGACGACGCGCGCCTGGGCGCACGCCGCGGCCCGCGTGGGCGCGACGGTGCTCTCGCCGGCACACCGCGTGGTCGTCTCGTCCGCGCCGCCGCACATGGCGCACGAGGCCGCGCGGCTGCTCGCCCGCCGCGCCGGCGTGCCGTTCGTGATGGACATGCGCGACCTCTGGAGCCAGGTGCCGCGCGTCGCGGAGTGGCTCGACAGCCCCGTGCACCACCGGCTGGTGGCGCGCTACGAGCGGCGCTGCGTGGAGGCCGCGGCGCTCGTCGCCTGCAACACCGAGGTGGCGCGGCGCGCGATGGTCGCGGCGTACCCCGCGCAGGCGGCGCGCTTCGTCACGGTCATGAACGGCAGCGACCCGCAGGAGCTGCCGTCGGTGCCGCGCGACCGCTGCTTCATCATGGCGTACGCCGGCAGCATCTACCTCGACCGCGATCCGCGCCCGCTCTTCCGCGCGACGGCGCGCGTGGTGCGCGACCTGGGGCTCACGCCGGACGACCTGCGCATCGAGTTCATGGGCCTCGTGCAGCAGCTGGACGGCGTGTCGCTCGCCGACCTGGCGCGCGAGTCGGGCGTCGAGGCGCACGTCGTCCTGCATCCGCCGGCGACGCGGGGCGAGGCGCTCCGCTTCCTCGCGAAGGCGTCGCTGCTCGTGTCGCTGCCGCAGGACACGCACGTCGCGCTGCCGTCCAAGGTGTTCGAGTACTCGCGCTTCCCGGCGTGGGTGCTCGCGCTCGCGGAGCCGCACAGCGCCACGGGCCTCGTGCTCGAGGGCACGCGCGCGTCCGTGGTGCGGCCGGACGACGTCGACGGCATCGAGGCGGTGATCCGCAGCGCGTACACCGCGTTCGCCGCGGGCGAGCGTCCCACGCCGGTGGACGCCGAGGGCCGCTTCGACCGCAGCCGGCAGGCGGCCATCCTGCTCGACCAGCTGGACCAGCTGACCGCGCGGCGATGACGCGCCCGCGCGACCGCGCCGCCGCGCCCGCGACGCCGGCCAGATGAGCGCGCGGCTCCTGAAGGTGGCCCGCCGGCTGCGCGCGTGCACGGTCGAGGAGCTGCAGGTGCGCGGGCGGCAGGAGATGACGGCGTGGGTCGAGAGCTCCGTGGCGAGCGGCCCGGAGACGCATCCGCGGGCACGCCTGGCGGCCGGCGTGCCCGCGGCGCCCGAGGCGCTCCTGGCGCGCCTCCAGGGCGCGCGCCCGCCCTTTCTCCCCGCGTTCGACGAGCTGCCCGCGGTCGTCGACGCGGTGCGCGAGCGGTGTCCCGCCGACGTCGACGACGTGCTGGCGCGCGCGCGGCGGTTCGCCGACGGGCGCTTCGACCTGCTCGGCTACCGCGACCTGTCGTACGGGACGCCCATCGACTGGCACCGCGACCCGATCGCGGACCGGCGCGCGCCGCTCCTGCACTGGAGCCGCGTCCCGTACCTGGACGCCGACGCGGTCGGCGACCACAAGGTGATCTGGGAGGTCAACCGCCAGCAGTACCTCGTCACCTTCGGGCAGGCGTGGCAGCTCACGCGCGACCCGCGCTGGGCGCGCGAGGTCGTGGCGCACCTGACGGCCTGGATGGACGCCAACCCCGCGCAGCGGGGGATCAACTGGGCGAGCAGCCTGGAGGTCGCGTACCGCGCCATCTCGTGGTGCTGGGCGCTGCGGCTCGTCGCCGACGCCGACGTCCTCACGCCGGCGCTCGCGGCGCGCGTGCTGGGCGTCCTCGATCGCCACGGGCGGCACGTCGCGCGCTACCTGTCGACGTACTTCAGCCCCAACACGCACCTCACCGGCGAGGCGCTCGGCCTCTGCTACCTGGGGCGGCAGCTCCCGGAGCTCGCGGACGCGCCGCGCTGGTGGGCGCACGGCCGCGGCATCCTGCTGGGCCAGCTCGCGCGGCAGGTGCGCCCCGACGGCACGTACTTCGAGCAGGCCACGCAGTACCACCGCTACACGCTCGAGATCTACCTGCACTTCCTGCTGCTCGCCCGCGGGGCGGGCGACGCGGAGGTCGTCGACGCGGTGACGCCGGTCGTGTCGCGCCTGGCCGACGTGCTGATGCACCTCACGCGGCCCGACGGCACCATCCCGCTCATCGGCGACGACGACGGGGGACGCCTGGTGCAGCTCGACGGCCGGCCGGCGCGCGACGTGCGCGCGCTGCTGGCGACGTGCGCGGCGGTGCTGGGGCGCGGCGACCTGGCGTGGGTCGGGCACGTCGGCCGCCCCACCGAGGACGTCGCGAGCCTCCTCTGGCTGCTCGGCCCCACGCAGGGACTGGCGCCGCTCGATCGCACGCCGCTCGCGCCGCCCGCGGCGGGCTCGCACGCCGCGCCGGACGGCGGCATCTACGTGATGCGCGACGGCTGGGACGCCGACGCGTCCTGCGCGGCCATCGACTGCGGGCCGCACGGGGTCCTCAACTGCGGGCACGCGCACGCCGACGTCCTGGCGATCGAGGCCACGGTGCGGGGCCGGCCGCTCCTCGTGGACGCGGGGACGTTCAACTACGTCGGCGACGCGCGCAACGCGTTCCGCGAGGGGGCGGCGCACAACGCCGTCACGGTCGACGGGCACGGCTCGTCCGAGCCGTCGACGTCGTTCCAGTGGCGGCACGTCGCCGACGGCCGCGCGCTGGCGTGGGGGACCACGCCCCGGCTGGACGTGCTGGTCGGCGCGCACGACGGCTTCCGGCGGCTGGACGACCCGGTGTCGCACGAGCGCACCATCCTCTTCGTGAAGACGACGCCCGCGGGCGCGCGCGCGCCGCTCTGGATCGTGCGCGACCGCCTGCAGGCCGAGGGGCGCCACGAGGTGCCGGCGCACTGGCACCTCGCGCCGGGGCTCGCGGCGCACGTGCACGGGCGCGCGGCCGAGGCGCGGGACGAGGCGGGGCGGCCGCTGCTGCGCCTGGCGACGATCGGCGCCGAGGGGGCGTGGAGCGCGGACGCGGCGTTCGTCTCGTTCGCGTACGGCGCGCGCGAGCCCGCGCCGGTGCTGCGGTGGCGGCAGTTGGCGGGCGGGGCACAGGATGTGATTACATTCCTGCTGGCGGACGGGGCGGATGCCCCGGCGCGGCAGGTGCGGGAGCTGGCGACCGCGCATGGCCGGGCGGCGCTCGTCGAGGACGCGTCGGGCGCGCGGCTGCTGGTGCTCTTCGGGGCAGGGGCGCCGCTCCGCGTCGAGGCGTCCGGGCACGCGATCGAGACCGACGCGGCCTGGGCGCTGGTGCAGTGGGACGACGACGGCGCCCCGTGCTGGGCGGCCCTCGGCGGCGGCCGCTCGCTCCGCGTGGACGGCACGGCGCTGCCGACGGACGAGGCGTCCGCCGCCGCCGCGACGTCGCACGTCGTCCTCGAGCGCGTCGGGGCCGAGTGGCGGAGACGGCCGCCGACCGAGACGGAGGACTGAGCGACACATGTGCGGCATCTGTGGCATTGCACTGCCGGCCGGCTCCGGCCGCCGGGCGGATCGCGCCCTGCTGGAGGCGATGCGCGACACGCTCGTGCATCGCGGGCCCGACGGCGCGGGGCTCTTCCATGAGGCCTCCGACGACGGCAGCGTGGTCGGCCTGGGCCACCGCCGCCTGAGCATCGTCGACGTCGCGCACGGCGCGCAGCCGATGGCGAGCGACGACGGCGCGCTGCAGCTCGTCTACAACGGGGAGGTCTACAACCACCCCGAGGAGATGCGCGCGCTGCAGGCGCAGGGGGTGCGCTACCACACGCACTGCGACACCGAGACGGTCCTGCGCCTGTTCGAGCGCGAGGGCGTGCGCGCGCCCGAGCGGCTGCGCGGCATGTTCGCGGTGGCGATCTGGAACCGGCGCACGCGCGAGCTGTTCCTCGCGCGCGACCGCTTCGGCGTGAAGCCGCTGTACTACGTGCACACGCCCGACGGCGCCCTCTACTTTGCGAGCGAGATCAAGGCGCTGCTCGAGGCGGGCGCCGTGCGCGCGGCGCTCAACTGGCGCGCGCTCCCCGACTTCCTCGCCAACCACGCGCCGTCCGGCGACGAGACGCTGTTCGAGGGCGTGAAGCGGCTGCCGGCCGGGCACACGCTGGTGTGGAAGGACGGCGCGATCTCGCTGCGGCAGTACTGGGACCTCTCGTACGCGCGCTCCGGCACGGACACGCGCCCCGAGAAGGAGCTCGTCGCGGAGTACCGCGAGCGCTTCCAGGAGGCGGTGCGCATGCGCCTGATGGCGGACGTGCCGCTCGGCATGTTCCTCTCGGGCGGCATCGACTCGGCGGCCATCACGGCCGGGATGAGCCAGCTCGTCGACGACCAGATCAAGACGTTCAGCGTCGCGTTCGCGGAGCGCGAGGCGAACGAGCTGCACTACGCGCGGCTGGTCGCCACGCGCTACCGCACCGACCACCACGAGATCGTCGTCACGCCCGACCAGTTCTTCGACGCGCTGCCGTCGCTCGTCTGGCACGAGGACGAGCCGATCGCGCACCCGTCGAGCGTGGCGCTCAACTTCGTCTCGCGCCTGGCCGCCGAGCGGGTGAAGGTGGTGCTCACCGGCGAGGGGAGCGACGAGACGCTGGCGGGCTACAACCGCTACCGCGCGACCATCTACCAGCTCGCGATCGGGCAGCGCTACGAGGCGCTCGTGCCGGGCGCGGCGCGCGCGCTGGTGCGCGGGGCGGTCGGCGCGCTGCCGGCGGGCCGCGTGCGCCAGAAGCTCTCGCGCACGATCCTCACGCGCGCGGCCGACCTGGACACGCTGTACTTCGAGAACTTCGCCGTCTTCGGCCGCGACGCGCAGCAGGGGCTCCTGACGCCCGACGCGCGCGCACGCGTGGCCGGCGCCGACCCGTACGCCGCCTATCACGCGGCGATGGCGCGCACCGACGCGCGCACGCTGCTCGACCGGCTGCTCTACACGGACTCGAAGACCTACCTGCACGAGCTGCTGATGAAGCAGGACCAGATGAGCATGGCGGCGTCGATCGAGAGCCGCGTGCCCTTCCTGGACCATCCCTTCGTCGAGTGGGTCTCCACGCTGCCCGCCGAGATGAAGCTGCGCGGCGTCACGACGAAGCACATCCTGCGGCAGGCGATGGCGAACGACCTCCCGCCGGAGATCCTGAGCCGCAAGAAGATGGGCTTCCCGGTGCCGGTCGGCGCGTGGTTCCGCGGCGCGCACCGCGCGCTGGTGGACGAGTACGTGCTCGGCGAGCGCGCGCTGGCGCGCGGGGTGTTCGAGCCGTCGGCGGTGCGGCACCTGGTCGCGCGCCACCAGGCCGGCGAGAACCACAGCGAGCGGCTGTGGGCGCTGGTCACGTTCGAGATGTGGCAGCGGATCTTCCTCGACGGCGAGGCCGCCGGCGGCGTGTCGCGCACGCTCGGCCACTCGGCGGGCCGCGCGCCCGCGCTCACCTGACCGGGACGCTCGTGCACATCCTCTGGCTCAAGACGGAGCTGCTCCACCCGGTCGACAAGGGCGGGCGCATCCGGACGTACAACATGCTGCGCGAGCTGCGGCGGCAGCACCGCGTCACCTACCTGACGCTCGACGACGGCGACGCCGCGCCCGACGCCGTCGCGCGCGCGGACGAGTACTGCACGGACCTCGTGCGCGTGCCCTTCCGCACGGCGCCCAAGCGCAGCGCGCGCTTCTTCGGCGAGCTGGCGGCGAACCTCGCGTCGCCGCTGCCGTACGCGGTGGCGAAGTACCGCTCCGCCGGCATGCGCCGCGAGATCGAGCGGCTGGTCGGACGCGGCGACGTGGACGTGCTCGTGTGCGACTTCCTGGCGCCGAGCCTCAACGTGCCCGACGGGCTGCCGTGCCCCACGGTGCTCTTCCAGCACAACGTCGAGGCGATGATCTGGCAGCGGCACACCGAGATGGCCGCGCACCCGGTGAAGCGCCGCTACATGGGCGAGCAGTGGCGCCGCATGCGCGCCTTCGAGGCGTCCGAGTGCCGGCGCTTCGATCGCGTGATCGCGGTCTCCGAGGTCGATCGCGACGTGTTCGCGGGCGAGTACGGCGTCGTCGAGCCGCTGGCGGTGCCGACGGGCGTCGACGTGCACTTCTTCGACCCGCGCGCGGTCGCGGCCGCGCCGCGCAGCGCGACGGAGCTGGTCTTCACGGGCTCGATGGACTGGCTGCCGAACGAGGACGCGATCCTCTGGTTCGCCGCCGAGATCCTGCCGCGCATCCGCGCGCAGGTGCCCGACGCGACGCTGACGGTCGTCGGCCGCAACCCCACGCCGCGCGTGCGCGAGCTCGGGGAGCGGGACCCGGCCGTGCGGGTGACCGGCGGCGTCCCCGACGTCCGGCCGTACCTCGCGCGCGGCGCCGCGTTCGTCGTGCCGATCCGCATCGGCGGCGGCACGCGCCTCAAGATCTACGAGGCGATGGCGATGGAGGTGCCGGTCGTCTCGACGACGGTCGGCGCCGAGGGGCTCCCCGTCGTCCCGGGCCGCGAGTACCTCTGCGCCGACGACCCGCAGGCGTTCGCCGACGCGACGGTGCGGCTGCTGCGCGCGCCCGACGAGGCGCGGGCGCTCGGCGTGCGCGCCGCGGAGGCGGTGCGGGCCCAGTTCTCGTGGGGACGCGTGGCCGAGCAGTTCCTCGACGCCTGCGCCGCGCCGGTGGCCGCGCAGCCCTGACCGCTCGACCCGCCGCGCCGCGTCGCGCGGCCGCCCGTCCGAATCCCGCCGGCGCGCGCTCGCGCGCCGCGTGACCTCTCCCGACCCCGTGCTCTCCCCGCTCGCAATGGCAACGAATCTCAGCGTCTTCGGTCTCGGCTACGTGGGCTGCGTGTCGGCCGCCTGCTTCGCGCAGGAGGGCTGCAACGTCGTCGGCGTCGACGTCAGCCAGGCGAAGGTCGACATGGTGAACGCCGGCCAGAGCACCATCGTCGAGGAGGGGATCGGGGAGCTGGTCGGCGCCATGCGCGCCGCCGGGCGCCTGCGCGCCACGACCGACGTCGGCGAGGCGGTGCGCGCGACGTCCGTCTCGCTGATCGCGGTCGGCACGCCGAGCCGCAGCAACGGCAGCATCGACCTGCGCTACATCGAGCGCGTGTGCGAGCAGATCGGCGAGGTGCTGCGCGACAAGGCGGAGCGGCACACCGTCGTCATCCGCAGCACCATCATGCCGGGCACGATCGACGACGTGGTGATCCCGGCGCTCGAGCGCAGCTCGGGGAAGCGCGCCGGCGCCGACTTCGGCGTCTGCAGCAACCCGGAGTTCCTGCGCGAGGGCACGTCCATCAAGGACTTCTACGACCCGCCGTTCACGCTCATCGGCGCGCACGACCCGCAGGACGCCGCGCCGGTGGCGGCGCTGTACGCGGGGCTCAAGGCGCCGGTGCACGTGACGGCGGTGCGCGTGGCCGAGATGATCAAGTACGTCTGCAACTGCTTCCACGGCCTCAAGATCGGCTTCGCCAACGAGGTCGGGAACGTCTGCAAGGCGCTCGGCATCGACAGCCACGAGGTCATGCGGCTGGTGTGCGAGGACCGGAAGCTCAACATCTCGCCGGCGTACCTGAAGCCCGGCTTCGCGTTCGGCGGCTCGTGCCTGCCGAAGGACCTGCGGGCGATCACCTACAAGGCGCGCACGCTCGACGTCGACACGCCGATCATGGCGTCGATCCTCGACAGCAACCGCCGCCAGATCGACCGCGCGTTCCACATGGTGATGGCGGCGGGCGCGCGGCGGGTGGGCGTGCTCGGGCTCGCGTTCAAGGCCGGCACCGACGACCTCCGCGAGTCGCCGATGGTCGCGCTGATCGAGATGCTGCTCGGCAAGGGCGTGCAGGTCGCGATCTATGACCCGTACGTGCGCAGCGCGAACCTCATCGGCGCCAACCGCGAGTACATCGAGCGCGAGATCCCGCACATCTGGTCGCTCATGCGCGACTCGACGGCCGCGGTGCTGGCCGACGCGGAGACGCTCGTGATCGGGAACAGCGCCACCGAGTTCCGCGAGCTGGGCGCGCTGGTGGACGGGCAGCCGATCATCGACCTCGCGCGCGCGTTCGGCGCCCGCGTCTCGGACGGCGGCACCTACAACGGCATCTGCTGGTGAGCCGCGGGGGGGGGGGGGGGGGCCCCCCGGGGGCCCGCGCGGGGGCGCCCGGGCCCCCCCCCCCCCCGCCGCCATCGCCGCGCTCGTCTGCGCCTGCAGCGCCCGCGGGCCGGTGGTCGCGGTGCCGTCCGCCATCGCGACA
>CBHYLO010000172.1:0-8254 GCA_966128675.1 uncultured bacterium
GCCGGCTCCCGCGTGGGGGCCGGCCCTTTCGACTGCTGCGGACTGCGGGCTGCGGATTCTGTTCCGTGCCCTCGGCCACCGGTGTCGCTCCCGACCGGCCGTAACTTCGCGTTTGGATGCGGATGAGAGGGATGAGAAGGATCAAATGGATCTCCTCCGCGTGGCGGCGAGGTCCCCTGCGCCGGTGCGGAGGAGATCCATTTGATCCCTCTCATCCCATCATCCCGACGTCAAGAACACCCGAGCCGGCGCGGCGCATCGGAACTCACCGCCACGCGGAGCGATCCGGAGGATCCGTCTGCATCCGGAGCATCCGAACCCCTCGTTCGCCGACCCGTGCCCGGCGCGCAGACGCAGGGCTCAGGATCCGCAGCCCGCAGCCCGCCGCCGCTTCACGGCCGCGCCGGCGACCGCTGCCCCGACGGCGCCGGACGCCGGTTCAGGCTCCCGCCGTTGAAGCGCGCGCGCACGAGCGTGAAGGTGGTCGACAGTGTGCACACCGGGTTCGTCCCGAACGACGCGCAGTCGCCCTCCCAGCCCTGGAAGAACGCGGACCCCGTGGTCGTCGCGGTCATCGTCACCACGTCGCCCGAGAACAGGTTCAGCGTGATCTGGTTCACGCCGAGCGACGGCTGCGAGAACTGCTGGGTGCCGCGGATCGTCTGCACCGACACCGTGCCGCCGCCCGAGCCGGCGTCGCTCTGCACCTCGAGCGTCGGGTTGAACAGGCCGCCGAAGCGCGCCGTCACCGTGACGTCCGAGCTCATGGTGAACGTGCAGGACGTGCTCTGCACGCCCGTGCAGGGCGAGCTGCCCGTCCAGCCGACGAAGCCCGAGCCGGGCAGCGAGCCGCTCCCCGTCACCGTGACCGACGTCCCGGGCGCGACCGGGCCGCCCGTGGGCGCGCAGCCGTTGCCGGCGACGCCCGGGTTCTCCGGCGTGTCGCTGCAGCCCAGCCCCACGTTCGTCGACAGGAAGCCGCGCTGCACGCTCAGCGGGTCGAACGCCAGCCGTAGCACGGGCGTCGGCACGAACAGCGCGTTCACCGTCTTCGGGC
Source organism: uncultured bacterium (assembly GCA_966128675.1). GTDB lineage: Bacteria > Gemmatimonadota > Gemmatimonadetes > Gemmatimonadales > Gemmatimonadaceae > Roseisolibacter. The sequence goes on from CBHYLO010000172.1 coordinate 1,058, forward strand.
CGTTCATCGTCACGACGCACGGCACGACCGAGCCGGTGCACGCGCCCGACCAGGCGCTGAACACGGAGCCGGCCGCGGGCGTCGGCGTGATGCTGACGTTCGCGTTCACCGCGTACGTCGCGCTGCACGTGCCCGACGGCGCGTTGCCGGTGACCGTGCAGCTCATCGTCGGCGTGCCGGCCGGCGACGTCGTCATCGTGCCGGTGCCCGGCGTGATGCTGTTGATCCCGCCGAGCGACAGCACCTGCGTCGCCGTGAGGTCGAAGCGCGCGGTGATCGTGCCGCCCACCGTCACCGGCGACAGCGTGCACGTCGTGCCCGTCTGCCCCGCGCACGGGCCGCCCCAGCTCACGAACTGGCTGCCCGAGAACGGCTGCGCGGTGTAGCTGCGCGTGGACCCGACCGGCGCGACCTCGCTGCACGCGCCGTTGCGGCCGGACAGCGGCAGGTTGCAGGTGCCGAACGAGGTGATGACGCGCCCCTCGCCGGTCGACGCCGGGTCGCGGTCGAACTCGAGGCCCACCGGGCCCTGGCTCTCGAAGGTCGCGGAGACGCGGCCGGCCGCCGACGTGACGTCGAGGAAGCAGGTGGCGGTGGGCGAGATGCAGGCGATCGTGCCCCACCCGGTGAGCACGTTGCCGGAGGCCGGCGTCGCGACCATCGTCGCCGTGCGGGTCGGCGAGTGCAGCGAGCAGGTGATGGTGCCGGTGCCGCTGTTGGTGCACGCGGTGTTGGGCCCCGTCACGCCCTGCAGCGCCACCGTCCCGCCGCCGCTCACGTCCACCACCGCCTCGAAGGCGAAGCGCGCGCCGACCACGTACGGCGCGTTGCCGGCCGTGCGGAACGGGATCGTGCGCGTGCAGACGGTCGCCGTGCCGGCCGCGGCGCACCCGTCGGTCCAGCCCTGGAACCCGCCCGCGAACTGGGGGGTCGCCGTGAAGGTGACGGTCGAGCCCTCGGGCGCGCTGGCCGTGCAGTCGAACTGCGCGGGCAGCCCGCTGCACGTCAGCAGCCGCCCCGTGCTGTCCGAGAACGCGGTCGCCACGCTGCCCGACCCGGTCCAGCCGAGGTTCACGTCCACGAACTCCGGCAGCGCGATGCGCGCGACGCCGCCGGCCGCCGGCGCCGAGAACGTGCACGTCCGGCCCGACGCCGTGCACAGCCCCGACCACGCGCCGGCGAAGATCTCCATCGTGAAGCTCACCACCGACAGCGAGACCGTGGTCCCGGCCGCGTACACCGCGTCGCAGGTGCCGGACGTCGCCCCGGTCACCGGCGCGATCGTGCAGTCGATGCGCTGGTCGCTCGACCGCACCACGCCGCCGCCGGTGTAGCCCACCACGGGCCGCACGCTCACGAGGCCGGTGAGCGCGAAGCTCACGGGCACGCTCACGGACGTCCCCGTCGCGGTGAACGTGCACGGCCCGGTCACCGGGGCGTTGGCGCACGGGCCGCCCCACGTCGCCGTGCTGCCGGAGGCCGGCGCCATGGTGAGCGCGATGGGCGCGCCCACGTCCACCAGCCGCGTGCACGACGCCGAGCCCTGGCCGGGCGCGAGCGTGCAGAAGGCGCTGCCGTTGAGGCTCACCGTCCCCGCGCCCGAGCCGCCGATGCCGACCGTCAGCGACACCTGCTGGCGCAGGAAGCGCGCGCCCACCGACGTCGCCGCGCGCACCGTGAGGCTGCACGTCGGCCCCGCGGTGCCGGCGCACGCGCCGCTCCACGAGCCGAAGGTGCTGCGCGGGTCGGGCGACGCGTTGAGCGTCAGCGTCGTGCCGACCGGCACCAGCGCGTCGCACGTGCCGGTCGCGTTGGCGCCCGTGATCGAGCACGCGAGGCGGCCGTCGGTCGTGCCGACGGTGCCGCCGCCGGTGGTGTTGGCCTCGCCGACGATCGTGACGCGCACCGCGCCCGGGACGAACGTCGCGCCCACCGACCCGTCGCCCGAGAGCGTCAGCGAGCAGCTCGGCGTGCGCGCGCTGGCGGCGCAGGCGCCGCTCCACCCGCTGAACTCCGACGCCGTCCCGGTCTCCGCCGTCAGCGCGAGCGCGCGGCCCACGTCCACGCGCAGCGCGCAGGTCTGCGAGCCCGCGCCCGCCGCCAGCGTGCACCGCTGCCCGTCGACGATCACGGTGCCCGCGCCGGCGCCGCTCACGGCCACCGTCAGCGTCACCTGCCGCCGCGTGAACGTCGCGCCCACCGTGCGCGCCTGGTCCACCGTCACCGTGCACGGGCCCGTGCCGCTGCACGCGCCCGTCCAGCCGGTGAACGTGCTGTTGGCGTCGGGCGACGCGCTCAGCGACACCACCGTGCCGAGCGGCGCGGTCGCGCTGCACGTGCCGCTGGTCGCGCCGTCGCGCCGCACGCACGCGATCGCGGTGCCGCCCACGGTGCCGCCGACGCTGCCGTCGCCCGTGCCCGCGAGCTCCACGCTGAGCGCCTGCGGGCGGGCGAAGCGCGCGGTCGCGCTGCGCGTGGCCGACGAGATGGTGAGCGTGCACGCCGGGCCCGACGCGGCCGCGCAGTCGCCGCTCCAGCCGGCGAAGGTGTTGCCCGTGGCCGGCGACGCGGTCAGCGTCACGGTCGTCCCGTCCAGGAACTGCGCCGAGCAGGTGCCGCCGCTCGTCGCGCCCACGGTGCAGGCGATGCCGCCCGGCGTGCTGCCGATCGCGCCCGCGCCGTCGCCGGCGCCGCCCACGGAGAGCGTGCGCAGCGCGCCGAAGGTCGCGCGCGCGCTGCGCGCCTGGTCCGCCGTCACGACGCACGTCGTCGCGGTCCCCGCCGTGGCGCACGCGTCACTCCAGCCCGCGAAGCCCGAGCCCGGGTCCGCGGTCGCGACCAGCGAGACCTGCGCGTCGCCCGGGAAGCTGAACGTGCACGTGCCCGATGTCTGCCCGGCCACGACGCGGCACGACAGGCCCGCCGGCGTCGAGGTGATGGTGCCGCTCCCGCTGCCGCCCGCCGCGACGGTGACGGGCGAGGCGCGCGGCACGACGGCGACGTCCACCGACGCCTCGCGGCCGCCGATGCTCGCGGTGATGCGCGCGGTGCCCGGCGCGACCGCGGTGACGACGCCCGTCCCCTCGTTCACCGTCGCGACGGCCGGCGTCGCGCTGGTCCAGCGCGCGGTACGCCCCGCGACGGTGCCGCCGTTCGGGTCGAGCGCCGCGGCGCTCAGCGTCGCCGACGCGCCGACCTCCAGGCGCAGGCTGCCGTCGGGGCGCGTGACCGCGCCGGCCGGCAGGTCCACGCGCACGGTGCGCACCTCGTACAGCGTGACGGCCGACGGCGCCGCGAGCGTCGCGCCCGGCTGCAGCACGAACGGGCCGATGGCCTGCGTGTCCAGCACGCGCTCGTCGAGCAGCAGCGTCAGCGACAGCCGCACGACGCACGCGCCGTCGCCGGTGGTGCCCGCGCGCGAGCGCTGCGCGTCGTTCAGGCACGCGCCGAGGTCGATCGGCACGGGCACGTCCTGCGTGCGCTCGCTGGTGAGCGGGAAGGTCTGCGTCGTCAGCGGCACCTGCGAGCCGTCGGCGCGCTCGTACGTGGCGGACACGCGCAGCGCCGCGACGCCGGCCTGCTGCAGCGCGGGCACGGTGGCCGAGAGCGCGAGCCGCGCGGGCGCGAAGCCCTTCGCGCCCGGCGCGACGAGGTCCGAGACGCCGGCGCAGGCGGTGAGGCCCCCGGCGCCGGCGAGCAGCGCGGCGGCGACGGCGTGGCGCGCGTGGCGCGCGAGGCGCGTGAGACGCGAGGGCGCGCGCATCAGAAGCGGGTGAGGATCGTGAGGCCGGCGGCGCCGCCGGTGTACGACGCGCCGTCGGCGCGCGTGAAGCGCAGCTGGCCCGCCTGCCCGCGCACGAACGGCTGCACCGTGACGTGGCCGAGCGTCTGCGACACGCCCAGCGTCAGCGCGCCGCCCGCGACGCCCGCGGTGGTGAGCGCGTCGTCGAGGTCGAGCCCCGTGTGCCAGCGTCCGTCGAGCGCCGTGAACAGGTCGGTGCGGCGCGTGACGGGCAGCGACGCGCGCAGCCCGCCGTCCAGGTAGTTGCCGCTGGAGCCGTCGATGCGCACGCCGTCGCGCGAGAAGGGCGCGCGCCACCGGTTCGTCCCCCACAGCACCAGCTCGCGGAGCCGCGGCGCGGCCAGCTGCAGCTGCAGGTCGGTCGTGAACACGGGCCCGAGCTTCACCTCGGCCAGCGTGATCGCGTCCTGCGACGCGTCGGCGACGCTGCCCGCGCGCAGCCGGTCCTGCTGGTACACGTCGGCGGAGAACGCCGCGCTCACGCGGTGCCGCCCCAGCAGCCGGTCGGCGCCGAGCGACGCGTGGATGACGTTGCCGGGGCGGAAGTCGATGGACGGCGCGCCCGCGACGAGCGCCGCGACGGGCGCGAACTGCCCGCGGATCTCGTACGCGACGCCGCCGGCCAGCGCCCAGCCGCCCGCCTCGCGCGCCAGCAGCACGCCGAGCGTGCCGCTGGGGCCCTGGCCCACGGGCGGCGCCATCAGCGCGAACGCCGGTGCCGCCAGCGCCCGCAGCGCCGTCAGCTGCTCGGCGTCCAGCTCGGTGCGGCCGGTGGGGAGGTTCGCGCCGGCGGTCAGCAGCAGCGCCTCGTCGAACAGCCGGCCGGTCGCGCGCAGCCGCACGTCGCTCAGTCCCGAGATCGTCGACGTCGTGCGCCGCGCGTCGCGCGCGCCCTCCGACGTCACGCTGCCGGTGCCGTAGACGGTCGTCGCGTCCAGCGTCCACGTGCCGCCGAGCGGCGTGACCGCGGTGATGGGCACGGAGAGCTGCGACATGCGCGTGACGCGCAGCGAGTCGCCGCCCAGGAGGCTGGGTTGCAGCACGCCGCCGCCGCCGAGCCAGATCGCTTCGGCGGTGACGCCGGCGCCCGCGGCGCGGAGGCCGAGCAGGCGGTCCTGCGCGGCGAGCGAGGAGACGAGCGGCGACGCGAGACTCGCGAGCGCCACACACACCGTGAGCCGTGTCATGCTCGTGCTCATGGCCGCGTCACCCGGATGACGACCGTCGCCACCGTGCTCGGGAAGGCCGGGTCGGCGGGGCTGCCGGTCGCGCGCACCACCGACGTGATGTAGTCGAGCGGGCGGTTCAGGCGGTCGAGCGTGCCGGCGACGGCCGCGTCCACCGCGCGCACGCCGGGGATCGAGACCGGCGAGCCGGTGGCGCCGCTCTCCGAGAGCGCGCGCGCCTGGTCGCCGCGGTCGCGCGCCGCGCGGAACGACGGGTCGAGGCGCCGCGCGCGGCGGAACTCCTCGAGCGCGCCGCGGAAGTCGCCGTCGAGCTGCCGCTGCACCCCGCGCCCGTAGGCCAGCAGCGCGGCGAGGTTGCGCGTCGGGCGCTCCTCGACGACGCGGCGCTCGGCCGGCGTGAGCACGATCCCGAGCGTCTCGAACAGCCGCAGCGCCAGCTCCTTCTCGGCGGCCAGCACGTCGTTCAGCGGCGCGCGCGCGTCGATCGCCTGCGTCAGCGCGCCGCTGCCGACGTCCGCCACGCGCACGCCGAGCCGCAGCGTGCTCGCGTCGCCGACGGTGCCCACCGAGCCGACGAGCAGCCGCCGCGCCTGCAGGATGCGGCCGACGCGCGGCGCGGTCGCGGAGTCGACGCGGCCCGCCTGCGCGAGGTCGAGCTCGCGCAGCACCTCGCCCAGGCGCGTGCGCTCGACGAGCGTCACGCGCGCGCTGCGCGACAGGTCGGTCGCCAGCAGGTCGGCGAGCGCGAAGCCGAGCGGCGCCAGCGTGGTGTCGCGCGTGTTCACCGCGAACGGCGGGATGCCGATCACGCCCGCGCCGGCGAGCGTGCCCGCGGCGCGCTCGCGCGCGATGGCGGCGGCATCGGCGCCGGTGGCGGGCGTGGGCGCCGCGGCAGGCGCGGAGGCGCAGGCGGCGAGGCCGGCGAGCGCGCTCGCGAGCGCGAGCGGGAGCAGCACGGCCGCGGCCCTGCGCCTGCGGGCCAGCGGTCGTACGCCCGGCGCCACCGCGCGGGCGTGTGGTTCGGGCAGACGCACGGGCACCGGTCGGGCGAGGGGAAGCGCGCGTCGCCGAGGACGGCGCGCGCGGCCCAACAATGCGCCGGCGTGTCGGGCACGTCAAGCAACGACGTGCCCGCTACACGTGGTCAGCGTCGCGCGGTCAGCGTCGCTCGGGGCGGATCTCGAACATCGCCGGCCACCACTTGCCCGTGACGTAGAGCTTCTTCGTGGCGGCGTCGTACGCGATCCCGTTCAGCACGTCCTCCTTCCCGGTGCGCTGCGACGCGGGGAGGATGCCGGTCAGATCTATCCAACCCGTCACGTTGCCCGTCTTCGGGTCGATGCGCGCGATCTGCTCGCTCTGCCAGACGTTGGCGAGGATCTCGCCGTCCACCCATTCCAGCTCGTTCAGCTGCGACACCGGCGAGCCCGCGTCGGTGACGGCGATCGTGCGCTTCACCGCGAACGTCTTCGGGTCGAGCACGCGCAGCTGCGCGGTGCCGTCGCTCATGTAGAGGAGCGTGCCGTCGGTCGTCAGCCCCCACCCCTCGCCCGTGTACGTCAGCGTGTCGCGCGGCTGGAAGGTCGCGAGGTCGTAGACGAACGCGCGCCCGTGCTTCCACGTCAGCTGGTAGAGCCGCCCGCCGAGCGCGACGCTCCCCTCGCCGAAGTAGGGCGCGGGCACGCCGCGGCGCAGCTGCACGGCGCCGGTGCGCAGGTCCACCTTGCGCAGCTCGGACTGCCCTTCCATCCCCGTCGTCTCGTAGAGCTGCCCGTCGACGAAGAAGAGCCCCTGCGTGAACGCGGTCGGGTCGTGCGGCAGCCGCTGGACGACGACGCCGCTGAAGATCGGCGTGCCGCCCGGCGTGGTGGGCGTCGCCGGCGTCGTGGGGGTGCCAGGCGCTCCCGGCGTGGTGGGCGGCTGCGTGGCCGCGGTGTCGGGCGTGCGCGAGGCCTCGCCGCCGCAGCCGGCGAGCAGCGCGGCGACGGCGAGCAGCGTGGGACGGCGGAGCGGGATCACGAGCGCTGGGCCTCGGCGGCGAGGCGCGCGATCAGCTCGAGCGCCTGCATGGGGGTGAGGTGGTTGGGATCGAGCTGACGCAGTGCGACGACGGCGGGATGCGGAGGCGCCGGCACGGGAGCCGGCTCCGCGGGGCCGAAGAGCCCCAGCTGGGAGCCGGTCGAGGGGCGGGGCCGCCCGCGCCGCCCC
>CBHYLO010000173.1:0-8216 GCA_966128675.1 uncultured bacterium
CCGTCACCACGGCCGTCACCACGGCTGCACGGCGTCGGCCAGCCGCCCCGTCGCCAGCAGCTCGCGCAGCTCGTCGCCCAGTCGCGCGCTCGCGTCCACCACCGCCTGCCAGCGGCGCATGCGCTCCGCCTCGGGCATGCCGTAGAAGTCGCGGCGGTCCGGGATCTTCCCGCCCGGCAGCGCGGCCACGAACGCGTCGCTCGGCGCGATCAGCAGCGCGCGCCGGAAGTTGTCGCCGCGCGCCAGGCGCCAGCGCAGCCCCTTGTCGAACCAGCCGGGAACGACGTGCGCGTAGAAGTGCGGGTAGAGCACCAGCCCGTCGCCCGCGCCGAAGTCGAGGTCCAGGTGGTAGTCGAGCACCCCGCCGTCCCAGTACACGCCGCGCGGCGTGCCGGGGATCTTCACGCCCTCCACCAGCAGCGGGATGGAGCCCGACGCGAGCAGCGCGGCGCGCAGGTTCGCGCGCGTCAGCGCGACGTGCGTCGTCGGCAGGTCGGACAGGTGCGCGAACGGCGTCACGTCGCCGGCCGAGTGGAAGATGCAGCGCCGCATCTGCAGCGCGAGCGTGCGCCGCGCGAGCAGGTTGCCGGCGGCCGCGATGGCCAGCCCCGCGGTCAGCAGCATGCGCCGCTCGCTCGCCGCCAGCCCGCGCCCCTCCGCCGTGATGACGTGCAGCCGCGCCCACGGATGCGACAGGATCTCGTCCACGCCCGTGGGGCCCAGCAGGAGGTCGAGCGCGCGGGTGAGGACCTCGGTCACCTCGCGCGTCGACGGCTTCGGCGAGTAGCGCTGCTCGTAGATGTAGGCGTGGTGCCCGCGCGCGAGCGCCGCGACCGGATCGCGCTGCGCGAGGCACGCCATGCGCCAGCTGCCGATGGACGACCCGATGAGGTGCAGCGGGCGCGTGCGCGGGTGCTGCAGGAACTCGCCGAAGAGGAAGCGGTCGAGCCCCGCGAGCGCGAGCCACTTCGCGCCGCCGGACGCGCCGGGCAGGACGTCGACGTCCTGGGCGCGCAGGCCGCGCTCGCGCACCAGCGCGAGCGCCGCGGGGCCGGCGCGGAGGGTGAGGGCGGACGCCATGCCGCGCGTCAGCGGCACGCGGCGCGGCCGGCCGGTGCCTCCACTCCGCCGGCGGAAGCGCCGACGACCTCGAGCGGCGGAGTGGGCATGGCGAGTGGGGGGAGTGAGGACCGGCGCGCACCACCGGTGGCAGGCCTGCCAGAATAGCCATCCGGCGCGCGGCGTGGGAGCCGCCGGCGCTGCGACGGCACGGCGCACGCGGTAGCGTTGCGGGGTGTGGGCGACGGGCCGCGTCGCCGCACGGGCGCCGTGCGACGCGCCTCTCCCGTTCCGGAGTCCCGTGCCGACCATCTCCGACTACGCCGAGTACGCGGACGCCCTGCGATCGCGCCGCCACAGTGCGGAAGAGGCGGCGCCCGGAGCCGCCGGCGTGCGGGCCGCCGCCGCCGGTCTCCTGCACGCCCTGCTGGACGAGCTGGGCAACGCCGAGGCGGAGCTGCGCGCGCAGAACGACGACCTGCTGCAGGCGCAGCTGGCGCAGGACGGGCGCGAGGCGCGGTGGCGCGCGCTGTTCGAGCTCGCCCCCACGGCCTACCTGGTGACCACGCTCGAGGCGTGCGTGCTGCAGGCGAACGCGGCCGCCTGCGCGCTGCTGCGCCGGCCGGTGAACGCGCTCGTCGGCCAGCCGATGGCGTGCCTCGTCGCGCTCGGCGAGCGGGGGGCCTTCCGGATCGGCCTCGATCGCGCCGCGCGGTCGCGGCTGGTGGAGGAGTGGCCGATGCTGATGCTCCCGCGCGAGGCCGCGAAGGTGGACTGCCGGCTGCGCGTCTCGCGCCTGCCCGACGGCGAGCGCGGCGAGGGCCTGCTCGGCTGGCTGATCACCGAGACCCACCCTGCCACCTGCGACCTCGGATGACGGGCCGCCGCCGCTCCCCGGCCGCCGTCGCGGCCCGGTCCGCACCCCCCGACGCGGCGGCGCTGCTGGACGCGCTGCGCGCGGTGGGGCGCCACCTGCGCGTCGCCGATCGCGAGGCCGAGCAGCGCGTGGGGCTGCACCCCGCGCAGCTGCACACGCTGCAGCGCCTGGCCGAGCGCCGCGCGGCGTCGCTGGCCGAGCTGGCCGAGCGCACGCACACCGACCCGAGCTCGGCGTCGGTGGTGGTGCAGCGGCTGGTGGAGCGCGGGCTGGTGGAGCGCACACCGGCGGCCGACGACCGCCGCCGCACGGAGCTCGGGATCACCGCCGCGGGACGCGCGCTGGTGCGCCGGTCGCCCGCGATCGCCGCCGACCGGCTCGCCGTCGCCGTCGAGGCGCTGGGGGCGGCGCGCACGACCTCGCTCGTGCGCTCGCTGCACGCGCTGTCGCGGGCGCTGCGACAGCCGGCGGGGTACACGGACGACGCCGACGCCTGAGCGCCGCCGCGGACCGCCGACCCCTTCGACGCCAATACTTGCGCTCCAAACGGTTGGAGCTACACTCGCGGAAGGGGCGGGTGGCGGGAGCGGCAGGGGCGTCGACGTGGAGGCTTCGTGCGGGACCGCGAGCAGCACCATCCATCCCCCGCGGGGGGAGCCGGCGGCCAGCCGACGGAGCGACGGGATCCGGCGCGCGTCGCCGCGGCGCGGGCGGGGCGGCGGGTGGCGCCGCGGGGGGACGGCCGCGCCGCGCTCCCGGGCACGCGGGAGCACGTCGGCGAGACGCTGCGGCGCGCGCGGGCGTCCATGGCCACGTCGCGCGAGCACCACGAGACGCTGCTCGCCCTGTTCGCGCGCGGCACGGCGCTGCTGGCGGCGTCGGACCGCGCCATCCGGCAGTCGCAGGCGCTGCGCGCCGAGCTGCGCGCGTCGGTGACCGCGCTGGTGCAGCACCTCCACGCCGACGGGGAGCCGCCGCAGCGCATGCTGGTGCTGGTCAAGGAGACCGTGTCCGCCGCGCTGCCGCCCGAGTGCGATCCGGGCGAGCGCCGCGCGCTGATGGAGGACGTGGTGCGCTGGAGCATCGACGCCTACTACGCGGCGGGTTTGCGCGCGGGGCGCGCGCGGCAGGCGTCGCGGGGCGGCGCGCTACCGCAGCCGCACCAGCGACAGCGTCACCGTCGGCGGCAGCGCCTCCCAGGTGAGCGACGCGGTGCGCCCGGCCCCGACGCCGAAGCGCATGTACGCCGCGCCGCCGGCCAGGATGCTGGCCGTGCTGCTCGCCCCGCTCACGAGGGCGGTCGTCTGCAGCGGATACGTGCCCGAGCCGTCGATGGCGGCGAACACCGAGCGCAGGTTCCAGCTGAGCATCTGGTAGCGCGCCTCGGCGCCCGGGACGTCGTCCATCAGCAGCATCGTCGCCCAGTCGCGGAAGCGCGTCGCGACGTCGGTGCCGAAGACGGCCTGCAGGTTGGGGAGCCCGCTGCCCGTCGCGTTCACGAGCCGCTGCCAGAGCGTCTCCTGCGCGGTGGCCTGCTGCTGGTCGGCGGCGTAGCGCAGGAAGGCCCACGTCGCGCCGCGCGTCGCCAGCGAGTCGTCGTCGGCGTACGGCGAGTTGCGCGTCGGCCCCTCGAGGAAGAGCCCCAGCCGGTCGAAGTTGTCGATCGCCTGCTCGGTGAACGCGGTGGCGATGGGCGGCGTGCTGCGGAGCATCGTCGCGTCGAGGTTCTGCCGCGGCTGCAGCCCCGTGCGCGCGAGGAACACCAGCTCCTCCGCGACGTGGGCGAGCCCCTCGTCCAGCCACGTCGCCTCGTAGTCGTCGGCGCTGGTGTTCACGTACAGCCGGCGCGAGGCGTTGATCAGGTGCTCGAACTCGTGCGCGACCGTCGCGATGGTGACGTTGGTGACGAACGACTTGGAGTAGCGGTTGCCGTTGATCATCCCGCCGGGGTCGGGCACCAGCAGGTAGAACATCTCGGCCACGTTGCTGGCGGCGCAGGCGTCGGGCGACGCGGAGGTGCCGCGCGTGGGGAAGAGGTCGCGCGGCGTGAAGAAGCCGCCGATGTAGAAGTCGGAGTTCTTGGGCGTCAGCGCGTTCACGGCGGCGGTGTAGTACAGCACCACCTTGCCGTTGCCGTCGATGTCGGTGGGCGCGCCGAAGTTGCGCACGTCCACCGCGTACATCAGCGTGTCGAACGTGGCGGCGATGGCGGCGTAGTCGGCGTCGGTGAAGCCGCCCATCGGGTTGGTCGTGTCGGCGACGACGATGGCGCGATTGGAGACGGCGGCGACGCGCGACACGCGGTTGTCCGGGCGCGAGCAGGCGACGTCGCCGTTGGCGTTGAGCGTCACCAGCTGCCCGACGGTGACGTTGCCGGGGATCACGGCGCGGCGCGGTCCCTCGCCCACCGTGTGGCGCGACGCCAGCCAGCCGCGCGCGGCGCCGAAGCGCGGCCGCAGCTCGCGCGCGGCCGCCTCGCGCACGCGCGCGCCGTACGCGGCGCCCGCCGGCCGCTGGCCGATGGCGGCGAGCAGCGCGCGGCGGCCGTCCAGCACGTTCGCGCTCGGGCGCAGCGGCGCGCTGCTCACGGTCTCGATCCCCGTCGGCCGCACGACGAACGCGGAGCGCGAGCGCGGCGTGGTGGCGGCGTTGAACGCGACGAGCGCGAACTCGCCGCCGGTCGCACCGCCGTTGACGCACAGCGTGGTGCCGGCGGGCGCCATCACCTGCCCGGGCGTGAGCGTGCCGGCCGTCGCGGGATCGCACGCGGTCGCCGTCGCGGCGATCGTCGCGCCGAGCGTCGTCGTGAGCGGCGTGCCGGCGACGCTGGCGGTGACCTGCACGGGCCCCGCGACGCTGCCGAGCACCACCTGCGTCTGCGCGCGGCCCGTGGCGTCGGTGACGGCGGTGGCCGTGGTGACCGTCGCGCTCCCCGACGAGACGACGAACGTCACCGGCACGCCCGCCACCGGCGCGCCGCTGGCGCTGCTCACCTGCACGACGAGCGGCGTGGCGAGCGTGCTCCCCGGATCGCCCGACTGGCCGGCGCCCGAGACGACGCGCACCGACGCCGGCGCCGCCGACGATCCGCTGGCGCTCGGCGCGCCGGTGGGAGACGCGCCGTCACCGCCGCCGCACGCGGCGAGGAGGACGAGCAGCAGGCCGCGCGCGGCGCGGGCGCGGAGTGGACTCCGCGAGGGAGAGGCAGGCATCGGCACACCCGGTGGCGGTCGCGCCGGCGCGCCACGCCGTCCGTGTGGCCGCCGCTGCGCGTGGCAGGGGTGCAAGGGCGAGGTCCATGCCATCGCGCGCCGGCGCGAGGGTCAGCCGCGCCTCACAGACGGAGGACGGCCGAGCTCCACCCCGACGGATCGCGGTCCTGCCGGTACAGGACGTCGAGGTCCACCTCGATCTCGGCGCCGTCGCGCCGCAGCGCGAAGCGGTCCATGCCGCGCGTCGCGCGCCCCTCGATGAAGCCGCCGTCGGGCCGGTACTTCGACTTGTGCTTGGGGCACTGGAACCGCCGGTCGCGCTCCATCCAGCGCAGCGCGGTGCTCTGGTGCGGGCAGGCGAGGTTGAACGCGTACGCCGCGCCCTCCCACCGCACGAGGATGACCTCGTGCTCGCGGTCGATGGACGCGCCGTCCTGCGCGGGCACCGGGTAGCGTGGGCCGGCGCCTCGCACGCAGCGCGGCGCGACGAAGGCGAGCGGGCGCGCCCACACGTCGCGCGGCGACGCGCCGAGGCCGAGCAGCGCCGCGGCCGCCGCGACCGCGGCGTCGCGGAGGAACGCGCGCCGATCGCGCGGGAACGCGTCGTCGCAGGCCGCGCAGGCGTCGGCGTCGTCGCGCTGCACGCGGCTCAGCCCTTGGTGACGGTGACCGTGCGCGCGGCGGCGTCGAACGTCGCGCGGTACTCGGTGAGCGGGCGCGGCGCCGGCCCGGCGACGTTGCGTCCCGCGGTGTCGTACTCCGAGCCGTGGCACGGGCAGGTGATGCGGGTGCCGTTGAAGCCGCTCACCGGACACTGCTCGTGCGTGCAGATGCTGGTGAACGCGCGGTAGCTGTCGTTGCCCAGGTTGATGACGATGACGTCGACCGCCGACCCGCCGACGGTGCCGAACACCTGGAAGCCGTTCGCCTGCGCGAGGCTCGGGAACTGCGCCAGCTGCACCGTGAGCACGTTGCCGGCGACGCTCGCACCCGCGTTGGCGGGGATCTGCGGCGGCGTCGGCCGCGGGCCGGTCGGGTCGCCGCCGCCACCGCCGCCGCCGCACGACGCCGCGAGCGCCGCGGCCAGCACGGACAGCGCGGTGGTGGAGACGAAGTCGCGCCGCGTGACGCACGCGTCGCTGGCGTGGGACGTCGAGTGGGACGTCGAGTGGGACGTCGGCAGGACGGGAAGCTGCGACATGCCTCGCGTGATGGGGCGTTATCTGATGCGGACGACGACCGGCGGTCACGACGCAGACGGCACGCGCGCGCCGAGTATTCCCGCGGTGCGCGGCGGGAATAGTCGCTGGCGTCGCGCCGTCCGCCCCGACGCATCCGCGCATCCCGCGTTCGTCGCGTCCCGCCCTCTCGCCGGAGCCTCCGTCATGTCCCACCCGTTTCCGCGCGTCCGCGCGCTCCCGCTGCTGGCCACGGCGGCCGTCGTGCTCGGGATCGCGGCGTGCAGCGACGACGACGATCCGGTCGTCGTGTCGGATCCCGTATTCGTCGCCACGCTCACCGGCGCGAACGAGCGGCCGAACCCCGTGACCACGACGGCCACCGGCACCGCGACGGTGACGGTGAGCGGCGGCACCGCGAGCTACGTCGTGACGTACAGCGGCATCAACGGCACGCCCACCGGCTCGCACATCCACGCGCCGGGCAGCGCGGCGCAGACCGCCGGCGTGATCGTCGACTTCCCGCGCACCACCGCCACCGCCAACACCGGCACGCTCACCGGCACGTTCACCGCCGCCGACATTCGCGCGCCGGCCGGCCAGACGCCGATGTCGATGGACTCGCTGGTGACGCTGATGCGCAGCGGCAACGCGTACGTCAACGTGCACACGTCGGTGAACGCGGGCGGCGAGATCCGCGGACAGCTCAACCCGCGCTGAGCGCGCGCGGGTGCACGATCAGGCGATGCGCGCCAGCCGCGCGGCGACCGCCGCCGCCGTCGCGGGGCGCGCGTCGGGGTCGGGCGCCGTGAGGTCCGCGACCAGCGCGTGCAGGTCGCCCGGCACGGTCGTGAGCACGCTGGCGAGCCGCGCGGCCGGCGCGTCGGGCGCGCGCGGCGCGGGCGCGTCGAGCTTGCGCGCGAGGAAGGCGCGCGGCGTGTCCACCTGGTACGGCGTGCCGCCCGAGAGGCACGCGTGCAGCACCATCCCCATCGCGTAGAGGTCCGCGCGCACGTCCGGCTCGCCCCCCAGCAGCACCTCGGGCGCCATGTACTCGGGCGTGCCGACGATCGCGCCGCCGATGGTGCCCGCCAGCTGCAGGCGCGGCGCCGCGGGCCCGCCGCGCCGCATCAGCGTCGCGACGCCGAAGTCGCCCACCTTCAGCAGTCCGTCGAGCCGCACGAGCAGGTTCTCGGGCTTCAGGTCGCCGTGCACGACGCCCTGCTCGTGCGCCGCCTCCAGCGCGCGCGCCAGCTGCCGCGCGAGCGCGAGCGCGGTGTGCGCCGCCAGCGGGCCGCGCGCGCGCAGCACGGTGCCCAGCGACGCGCCCTCGACGAACTCCATGGTGATGAACGGCGTGCCGTCGTGCTCCATCAGGTCGTGCGTGCGCACGACGTTGCGGTGCGACACGCGGCGCGCCAGCCGCAGCTCGCGGATCAGCCGCTCGCGCGCCTGCGCGTCGGTCGCCAGCAGCTCGGGGCGCAGCAGCTTGAGCGCGACGCGCTCGTCGACCAGCAGGTCGAGCGCGCGGTACACGATGCCGGCGCCGCCGCGCCCCAGCTCCGCCTGCACCGCGTAGCGGCCCGCGAAGGTGTCGCCGGGCGACAGCGTGCCGCCGATGCGCGGCGCGCGGTGCGGCGCCGGATGCAGCCCTGCATGCGTCGCGCGCCGCGGCACGAGCGCGCCGCGCGCGCGCCCCGCGGCCGTTCCACCGGCCGCCGGCGCGTCGGCGGGCGCACCACCGCCCGCGACCGGCAGGGGCGCCGCCGCCTCCAGCACCGCCACCAGCAGCTCCTTCTCGCGCAGCTCCGCCAGCAGCGTCCCCAGCGCGCCCGCGAGCGCGGTGATCTCGTCGGACGAGGTGCGCGCGGCCGCGTCGCGCGCGGTGCG
>CBHYLO010000174.1:0-8189 GCA_966128675.1 uncultured bacterium
CCCCGGCGCGTGCGCCGGGGCCCGCATCCGTCACGGAGGGCCGCGCCCTTCCATTCGCGGCGCGCATGCCCCACGATCCCGCCATGTCGTCGCCCCGCCCCCGCAGCGTCACCTACCGCGCCCGCCGCGTCCACCGCTGGCTCGGGCTCTCCATCGGCATCCAGTTCGTGCTCTGGACCGTCGGTGGGCTGTACTTCTCGTGGACCGACCTCGATGCGGTGCACGGCGACCACCTGATGCGCCCCGCGCCCGCCGTCGACGCCGGCGCGGCGCGCGTCGCGCCCGGCGCCGCGCTCGCGGCGCTCCGTGCCCGCACGCCCGTGGACTCGGTGGCCGGCGTCGAGCTGGCGAGCGTGGCCGGCCGCCCGACGTACCGCATCACCTACTTCGCGACCGACGGCGCGCGCGCGGCGAAGCGCCGGCAGCTCGTGGACGCGACGACCGGCGCGCTCCGCGGCCCGCTCGACCGCGACGAGGCGGTGCGCACGGCGCGCGCGGCCTACCGCGGCTCGGCGCCCGTCACGCGCGTGGCGCTGCTGACGGCCGACTCGGTGGGCGCGCACCACGAGTTCCGCGAGCAGCCGCTCCCCGCGTGGGCGGTGCGCTTCGGCGACGCCGAGGGCGCGACGGCGTACGTGCCGGCGGAGCTGGGCCAGGTGGTCCGCATCCGCAACGACCGGTGGCGCGCGTTCGACTTCCTCTGGATGCTGCACACGATGGACTACGCGGGCCGCGACGACTTCAACAACCTCGCGCTGCGCGCGTTCTCGGTGCTCGGCCTCGTGACGGTGGGCTCGGGCTTCCTGCTGTTCGCGCTGACGTCGCCCGCGCTGCGCCGCCGCCCGCGCGTCGACCCCACGCACCACGCGCACAAGGCGCCGGTGACGAGCGCGGCGTCCCGCGCATGAGGCACGTGCTCGGATCGGGCGCGGCCGCGCTCCTCGCGGTCGCCGCCCCCGCACGCGCGCAGGACACGCTGGCGACGGTGCGCGTAACCGTGCGCCACGAGGGCGCGCCGGTGGAGGGCGCGATCGTGCGCGCGCTGCCGCCCGCGCGCGCCGCCGCGCAGACCGACGCGCGGGGCGCCGCGATGCTGCGGCTGCCGGCCGGCGCGCGCGCGCTGGTGGTCGAGCGGCTCGGCTTCCGCGCCGACACGCTGCGGCTGGCGCTGCGCGCGGCGCAGGACACCGCCGTCGTCGCGTCGCTCGCCGCGCAGGGCGCGGAGGTGGAGGCGGTCGTCGTCACCGCCACGCGCGACGAGCGGCGCGTGGAGGACACGCCGCTGCGCGTCGAGGTGATCGACGAGGAGGAGGTGGCCGAGAAGGTCGCGATGACGCCCGGCGACATCGCGATGATGCTGAACGAGACGAGCGGCCTGCGCGTCCAGGCCACCAACCCCTCGCTCGGCGGCGCGAACGTGCGCGTGCAGGGGCTGCGCGGGCGCTACACGCTGATGCTCGCCGACGGGCTGCCGCTGTACGGCGGCCAGTCGGGCGGCCTGGGCCTGCTGCAGATCCCGCCGCTCGACCTCGCGCGCGTCGAGATCATCAAGGGCACCGCGTCGGCGCTCTACGGCAGCTCGGCGCTGGGCGGCGTGATCAACCTCGTGTCGCGGCGGCCCGGCGACGAGGACGCGCAGACCGCGCTCGTGAACCGGACGTCGCGCGGCGGCACCGACGCGGTGTACTTCGGCACGGGGCCGGTGACCGCGCGCGCGGGCTACACGCTGCTCGCGGGCGCGCACCACCAGCAGCGCGGCGACGTGGACGGCGACGGCTGGACCGACCTGCCGGGCTACGCGCGCGTCGTGCTGCGCCCGCGCCTGTACCTCGACGACGGCGCGGGGCGCACGGCGTTCGTGACCGGCGGCGTGACGGCGGAGAACCGCGAGGGCGGCACGCTCGACGGACGGACGGTGCCCGGCGGCGGCGCGTACGCGGAGGCGCTGCGCACGCGCCGCGCGGACGTCGGCGGGCTGGCGCGCTGGGTCGTCCCCGCGGAGCGCGCGCTGCACGGCGCGATCGTCACCGTGCGCGCGTCGGCGATGGAGCAGCGGCACGCGCACACCTTCGGCACGGTGCGCGAGGAGGACCGGCACCGCACCTGGTTCGGCGAGGCGGCGGTCGCCGTGCCGCGCGGCGCGGTCACGTGGATCGGCGGCGCCGCGTTCCAGCGCGACGCCTACCACAACGCCGACGTCGCGGGCTTCGACTACGCGCACGCCGTGCCGGCGGCGTTCGTGCAGCTGGACGCCGATCCCGCGCCGTGGGCGTCGGTGTCCGCGAGCGCGCGCCTGGACGCGCACGGGGAGTACGGCACGTTCGTGAACCCGCGCCTGTCGCTGCTGCTGCGGCGGCCGGACGGCGCCGATGGTGCGCTCGCAGGATGGACGACGCGGCTCTCGGGCGGCACGGGCGCGTTCGCGCCGACGCCGTTCACCGAGGAGACGGAGGCGACGGGGCTGACGCCGCTCGCGCCGCTGCGCGGCCTCGTCGCGGAGCGCGCGCGCAGCGCCTCGCTCGACATCGGCGGGCCGCTGGCGACCGCGCTCGGGCGGCTGGAGGTGAACGCCACCGCGTTCGGCTCGCGCGTCGCGCACGCGCTGCAGGTCGCGGACGCGCGCGGGCTCACCGCCGACGGCGCGCGCCGCATCGCGCTCGCCAACGCGCCGGGCGCCACGCGCACGTGGGGCGGCGAGCTGCTCGCGCGCCTCGTGCACGCGCTGGGCGAGGAGGGCGCGGACGGCGAGGAGCCGCCGGCGCTGCGCGTCACCGGCACGTACACCTACCTGCGCGGCACGGAGTGCGATCCGGCGGTGCCGGGCGGCGCCGCCGCGTGCGCGCGCCGCGAGGTGCCGCTGACGCCGCGCCACGCGGCCGGCGTGGTGGCCGCGGTGGAGCGCGAAGGGAAGAGCCGCGCGGGCCTCGAGGTCTACTACACGGGGCGCCAGTCGCTGGCGGACGATCCGTACCGTCGCGAGAGTCGGCCGTACGTGATCGTCGGGCTGCTGGGCGAGCGCGCGTTCGCGACGCGCGCGGGCGTCGCGCGCGTGTTCGTGAACCTGGAGAACCTCACGAACGTGCGGCAGACGCGCACCGATCCGCTGCTGCGCCGCACGCGCGGCCCCGGCGGCCGGTGGACGACCGACGCGTGGACCGACCTCGCGGGCTTCACCGTGAACGGCGGCGTGCGGCTCGCGTTCTGACGCGCGCGCTGCGGCGCTTCGCGCGCGGCAGTGCTGGCGACCGCAACGCGAAGCGCGCGTTCGCGTGGCGCGCCGCGGCTCCCGCGCATCCGGCCGCATTGCGGACCCCGGGGACGCGCCACAAGCTGGGCTCGCAGGCCGTGCCCGCCGTGCCTGCGTTCGCGTGAACGAGCAGACAGGTCGTGGCGTCCGTGAGGGAGATCGCACGACCGCGGTCGTGCGGGCGCAGGTCATGCTGACATCGCTGTCAGAGTTCGCCCCGCGCGTGTGACGTCGAGCCGGAATGGCCCCGGCCGACGCGCGCTGCGCAGGACGTGCGCGACGGCTCCCGTCTCCCTCACGTCCGCATCGCATGCCTCACCTCGCCCAGGATCCGGACACGCCAGTCGGCGGCGAGCGCAGTGCCGAGAGCGCGGGCCGGATCGCGCTGCCGCTGGACAACATCACCGACGCCGTCGTGATCCTCGACCGCGACTGGCGCTACGTGTACGTGAACGCGCCGGCGGCCACGCTGTTCGGGCGCGTGCCCGAGGACCTGATCGGCCGGCACATCTGGACCGAGTTCCCCGACGCGGTCGGGCAGCCGTTCCAGGAGCGCTACGAGCGCGCGATGACGACGCGCACCGAGGAGCGCTTCGACGCGTGCTACGAGCCGTGGGACCGGTGGTTCGAGAACCGCGTCTTCCCGATCGACGACGGCATCCTGATCCTGTTCACCGAGACGACCGAGGCGCGGCGCACGCAGGCCGCGCTGGAGCGCAGCGAGCGCCGCTTCCGCGCCCTGCTGGACGTCACGGCGGCCACCGCCTGGTGGACCGACGCCGAGGGCACGGTGGTCGAGCCCATCCCGCGCTGGCAGGCCTTCACGGGGCAGACCGCGGAGGAGGCGGGCGGGTGGGGCTGGCTGTCGATGGTCCACCCGGACGACCGCGCGGTGGTGGCCGCCGCGTGGAACGACGCGGTGGAGCGGCGCGGGCCCTACCACATCGAGCACCGGCTGCGCCGCCACGACGGCGAGTGGCGCACGATGAGCGCGCGCGCGGTGCCGCTGCTCGACGCCGAGGGCGAGATCCGCGAGTGGGTGGGCGCGCAGGTGGACGTCACCGAGGAGCGCGTCGCGATCGCCGCGCACGCGGCCGACGAGGCGCGATTCCGCTCGCTCAGCGCGTCGTCGCCGATGGGGATCTACGAGACGGACATGAGCGGCGCGGTGACGTACGCGAACCCGCGCGCGCTGCAGATCTTCGGCATGGCGGCGGAGGAGGCGGCGGGTCACGGCTGGCAGCGGCGCGTGCACCCCGACGACCTCGCGGCGATGCTGTCGGCGTGGCACGACGCGCTCGAGTCGGGCGGCGACTACACGCGTGAGTACCGGCTGTGCCTGCCCGACGGCAGGACGCGCTGCGTGCGCAAGCGCTCCGGCCCGCTGCGCGACGCGCAGGGCACGCTGATCGGGTGCGTCGGCACGATCGAGGACATCACCGAGCACCGCGAGCTGGAGGCGCGGCTGCGGCAGGCGCAGAAGATGGAGGCGGTGGGCCAGCTCGCCGGCGGCATCGCGCACGACTTCAACAACCTGCTCACCGTCATCAGCGGCAACCTGGAGCTGGCGACGCACGAGCTGCCGCCGGGCCACGCCGCGCAGGGCGACCTCGCGGAGGTGACGACCGCGGTGAAGCGCGCGCGCGCGCTCGTGCGGCAGCTGCTGACGTTCAGCCGTCGGCAGGTGCGGTCGGTGCGCCCGCTCGACGTCAACGTGCTGGTGCGCGACGCCGAGCGGCTGCTGCAGCGCGTGCTCGGCGAGCAGATCGTGCTGCACGTGCACCTGGCCGCGTCGCCGATGGTGGTGGAAGGGGATCCGAGCCAGATCGAGCAGATCCTGCTGAACCTCGGGATCAACGCGCGCGACGCGATCCTCACGCCGCGGCACGGGCGGCCGGCGGGGCGCGGCACGCTGTCGATCGAGGTCGACGGCCTGACGCTGACGACCGCGAACGCCACGCGCTGGGGGATCGCGGCGCCGGGGCCGTACGTGCGGCTGGCGGTGCGCGACACGGGGCACGGGATGGACGCGGCGACGATGAGCCACGTCTTCGAGCCGTTCTTCACGACCAAGCCGGTGGGCGAGGGCACGGGGCTGGGCCTCGCGACGGTGTACGCGATCGTGACGCAGAGCGGGGGCGCGATCCGGGTGGACAGCGCGCCGGGCGAGGGGACGCACGTCGAGATCCTGCTGCCGCGCGTCGGCGTCGTCGCGCCCGCGGCCGAGGCGCCGGGCACGCCGGACGACGTGAGCGCGCCGCGCCGCGAGACGATCCTGCTGGTGGAGGACGAGCGCGCGGTGCGCGCGGCCGCGCGGCGGCTGCTGGAGCGGCGCGGCTACGCGGTGCTGGAGGCGCAGCACGGCGCGGACGCGCTGCTGGTGTGGCGCGAGCACCGCCACGCGATCGGCGCCGTCGTCACCGACATCCGCATGCCCGAGATGGGCGGGCTGGAGCTGGTGTCGCTGCTGCGCGCGGAGGTGCCGGACCTGCCGGTGGTCTACGTGTCGGGCTACGCCGAGCAGCAGGACTCCGCGGCGCTGCGCGCGGACGAGGCGTTCGTGGAGAAGCCGTTCACCGGCGACGCGCTCGCCGAGGCCGTCGCGCGGGTGCTCGGCGTCGCCCGCTGAACGCCGCGGAGCGCTGGCGGTCGCGGACCGGAAGCACGATACTGGGGCGCGACCCGCCCCCTCCGAGGCGGCGCCGCCGTCGTGTCCGCTCCCCGGGAGCCCGCGTCATGAGGCCGAGCCAGGCGTCCGTCGCGCTCGCGCTGGTCGCCACGCTGAGTGGCGGCCGCGTCCCGCCGCGCGCCCCACCGCACCTGCCGCTCGGCGCGCCGACGGCCATGCGCCGCGTCGTCGAGCTCACGCTCACCGCCGCGCCCGCGCGACTGGAGCTGCGCCCCGGGACGCCGAGCGACGTCTTCGCGTACAACGGCCAGGTGCCGGGGCCGACGCTGGACCTGCGCGAGGGCGACAGCGTCGTCGTGCACTTCCACAGCCAGCTGCCGGAGCCGAGCACGATCCACTGGCACGGGCTGCACCTGCCGTTCGTGCACGACGGCAGCCCGTTCCATCCCGTGCCGCCCGGCGGGCGCCACGACTACGTGTTCACGATCCGGCCGGGCGCGGCGGGCACGTACTGGTACCACCCGCACCCGCACCACCGCACGGGGCACCAGGTGGCGAAGGGGCTGTACGGCGCAATCGTGGTGCGCGCGCCCGACGACCCGCTGCCGGCGTCGCTGCACGAGCGCGTGCTGCTCCTCTCCGACAATCGGTTCACGGCCGACGGGGCGATCGACTTCCCGGCGCGGGGCACGCCGGCGGCGCGCGTGGACGAGGAGAACGGCCGCGAGGGCGACGTGCTGTTCGTCAGCGGCGCGGTGCTGCCGACGTTCGCGATCCGCAGCGGCGAGGTGCAGCGCTGGCGCGTGATCAACGCGTCGGCCGCGCGCATCTACCGCCTGGAGCTCGAGGGCCACACGCTGCTGCAGGTCGGCACGGACGGCGGGCTGTTCGAGCGGCCGGTCGAGCGGCGCGAGGTGCTGCTGGGCGTCGGCGAGCGCGCGGAGCTGCTGGTGCGCGCCACGGGCGAGCCGGGGACGCGCGCGCTGCTGCGCGCGCTGCCGTACGACCGCTACATCCCGCAGACGCGCCCCGCCGACTGGAACGTGCCGCGCGTGCTGGCGACGCTGCAGTACGGGCCCGAGCCGCCGGTGACGCTCGCGTCGTCGGCCGCGCTGCCGACGGTGCTGCGCCGCGGGCCCGCGCGCGCCACGCCGCGCGTCACCGCGCCGCGCACGATGGTGCTGACGCAGCACCTCATCAACGGGCGGTCGATGGACCCGCGCCGCGTGGACGTGTCGGCGCGGCGCGGCGCGACGGAGATCTGGGAGGTCGAGAACCTCGTCGGGATGGACCACCCGTTCCACCTGCACGGCTTCCAGTTCCAGGTGCTGAGCCGGAACGGCGTGCCGGAGCCGTTCCCGGCGTGGAAGGACGTCGTCAACGTGCCGCGGCACGAGTCGGTGCGCTTCGTGGTGCGCTACGACGACTACGCGGGGAAGTGGATGTTCCACTGCCACATCCTGGATCACGAGGATCACGGGATGATGGGCGTCCTCGAGGTCAAACCCTGACGTCAGGCCCTGACGCACGGAGGTCGAGATGCGATCGTCACGCGCGGCACTGGGGTGGATGGCGCTGTCGCTGGTCACGGTGCTCGTCACGTCCGGCCACGGGCAGCCGCCGTCGGCGCGCCACGCGCAGGTGCTGCGCGGCCGCGCGCTGCTGCTCAACCACGGCTGCGCGGACTGCCACGGCGGCGGCCCGAACCCGGCGGCCGAGGGCTACCTGGCCGGCATGCGCTCGCCCGAGATGGAGTTCCCGATCGGGCCGTGCGCGACGACGCCCGGCGCCACGCCCTGCTTCAAGACGCGCCCGCGCAACCTCACGCCCGACAACGCGACGGGCATCGGCCGCTTCACCGAGCGGCAGCTGTTCAACGCGCTGCGCTACGGGCTGCGCCCGGGCGAGACGCCCGACGTGCAGATCACGGGCACGACGCCGGGGAAGGGCAACTTCCCGGAGAACCCGAAGTACCTCGCGCCGCCGATGCCGTGGCCGGCGTTCCGGCACATGAGCGACCAAGAGCTGCGCGACATCGTCGCGTACCTGAAGTACGGCGTGCAGCCCGTTAGCAACCGCGTCGCCGACAGCGAGGGGCCGCCCGACTTCTGGGCGAGCGAGTACACGGTCGCGAAGATCGGCCCGTATCCGGCGCCGCCGTTCCCGACGGGGAGGGAAAAAGCACCGTCGGTCGCGGCGAAACCGTGAGCCTGGAACGCGACGGCGGAGGACGGATCGGCGGAAGACGGTGAAGCGGAGGACGGAACGGCGTGAGACGATGGGGCGGACCTTCGCTCGACGCTTCGAGCCTGC
>CBHYLO010000175.1:0-8180 GCA_966128675.1 uncultured bacterium
GAAGGACGACGCGCCGGACGCGACGGCCGCCGCCCCCGCGCGCGACGCCGCCGCGGACAGCGCGCCCGCGCCGGTGAACAGCGGCCGCGACTTCACGCCCGGCACGCGCGTGCTGTTCGAGACCGACTTCACGCGCGACGAGGTCGGCGACTTCCCGCGCGCCTTCCGGCTGCGCGGCGGCAACACCGAGGTCGCGGAGATCGGGCGTGCACGGTGGCTGCGCGCGACGAGCTTCGGCGAGTTCGAGATCCCGCTCCCCGAGAAGCTGCCCGAGCGCTTCACGATGGAGTTCGACTTCATCGGGCCGAACGGGTGGAGCCAGCGCCTGTTCTTCACGCCGCTCGACCCGAACGCCGACGAGCCGTACCACCTGTACCTGAGCGCCGAGCGCGCCGGCATCGCGGGGCCGGACGGCTACGACGTCGCGTCCACGCCGCCCCACGTGCGCGAGGGCGCGCCGCTGCGGGTGCAGGTGATGGCCGACGGCGACTACGTGAAGGTCTACGTGAACGGCACGCGCGTGGCCAACGCGCCCAACGCCGCGATCGGCCGCTCGCGCGTGGTCCGCGTGAAGGTCAGCGCCAGCGAGGACGCGCCGCTGCTGCTCGCCAACCTGCGCATCGCCGCCGGCGGCAAGGACCTGTACGCGGCGCTGGAGTCGAGCGGGCGCGTGACCGCGGACGGCATCCTGTTCGACACCAGCTCCGACCGCCTGCGCGCCGAGAGCGCGCCGGTGCTGCAGGAGATCGCGGCGATGCTCGCCGCGCATCCCGAGCTGCGCGTGGCGATCGAGGGGCACACCGACGACGCGGGCGCGGCGGCCGCGAACCAGTCGCTCTCCGAGCGGCGCGCCGCCGCCGTCCGCCGCCACCTCGTGACCACGCTCGGCGTCGACGCTGCGCGGCTGACGTCCGCCGGCTACGGCGCGACGCGCCCCGTCGCCCCGAACGACTCCGAGGCCAACCGCCAGCGCAACCGCCGCGTCGAGCTCGTGAAGCGCTGACGCGGCCGCATCCCATAGAGAGCCGACATGATCCTCCGCATCCTCCGCCGCGCCGCGCTGCTCGCCGGCGCCGCGCTGACCCTCACGCCCGACGCCGCGCACGCGCAGTTCGGCGGCCTCCGCAAGCGCCTCGAGGACCGCATGCTGGGCCAGGGCGCCGCCGAGTCGCGCGCGCCGAAGTTCGACGACCGCGTCCTCGAGATCACCGACGCGCGCCTGGAGCAGCTGCTGCGCGGCCTGAAGGCCGAGCAGGCGGCGATGGCGCGACAGGAGCAGGCCAGCGCCGCGGAGGACGCGCGCATGGCCGCGGCCGAGAAGAAGAACGAGGCGTACGCGCGGTGCGCCGAGCCGTACACGAAGGAGCTGCTCCGCTACACCGGCATGACGATGGGCCTCGCCTTCGCGGCCAAGCGCGAGCAGGACAAGACCGGGAAGATCACCGGCCCGATGCAGGACTCGGTGAAGGCCGTGACGACGCGCATGCAGCAGGTCGCGCGCGACCTGGAGGCGAAGTGCGGCAAGAGCCCCGAGGAGCCGGCGTTCGACGCGATGGGCGGCGAGGGGAGCGAGCCCGAGGCGATGGGCGCGAGGGCGGCGGGGCTGAAGGAGGAGCAGTACGCGGTGCTCCGCGAGCGCGCGGCGGCGTTCCTGCTCGCGCGCGGGGGGCGCACGGGCAGCTACGTCTACGTGGCGGGCGAGCGCGCGGCGCTGGAGCGGCGCGCCGGCGACCTCGCGGCCTTCCGCAAGCTGCTCGGCGAGTGAGCGCGCGGGTGCGCGAGCGGGCGACGTGGCGCGGGTGAGTCGCGCCCTCGCCCGCGTGGCCGTGCTGCTGGCGGCGAGCGTGCTCGGTGGGGGGCTGCTGTGGGCCGCCACGCCGGGCGCGCTGCCGTCGTCGGCGCTCGCGGTGTGGCGGGACGGCGGCTGGACGACGTGGTGGCGCAGCGCGCGCGCGCCGGTGGCGTGGGCGCCGCCGCACGCGCTGGGCGACGCGGTGCGGTGGCGCGCCGGCGCGCCCGGCGTCGAGTGGGGCGAGCTGCGGATGGCCGGCGACGGCGAGGCGTGGCGACTGCGCGTGATCGTCGCGCGCGTCGATCCGCGGCGCGTGCGGCTGTCGCTGGCCGCCTCGCGCACCGCGACGCGCGGCACGTGGACGGTGGACAGCGCGGGCCCGCGCGCGGTGCTCGCGCTCAACGCCGGCCAGTTCGGCGGCGCGACGCCGTGGGGCTGGCTGGTGCACGCGGGCCGCGAGCACCGGCCACCCGGCCGCGGCCCGCTCGCGCCGGCGGTGGTGATCGACACGGCGGGGCGCGTGCGGCTGGTGCCGGCCGACTCGCTGGACGCGCTGCGCGCGGAGCTGCGCGCGCGCCCCGCCGCGGTGCGCGAGGCGTTCCAGAGCTATCCCGCGCTGCTGGCCGGCGGCGCGGTGCCGGCCGCGCTGCAGGCGCCCGGCCGCGGCGTGGACGTCGCGCACCGCGACGCGCGACTCGCGCTCGGCACGCTGGCCGACGGGCGCGTGCTGATCGCGCTCACGCGCTTCGACGCGCTGCGCGGCGCGTTCGACGGCGCGCTGGACGCGGTGCCGTTCGGGCCCACGGTGCCCGAGATGGCGGCGGTGATGGGCGCGCTGGGCGCGCGCGACGCGGTGCTGCTGGACGGCGGGATCTCGGCGCAGCTGCTGGTGCGCGACGCGCGCGACGGCCCGCGCCGCTGGCCGGGGCTGCGCCGCGTGCCGCTCGGCCTCGTGGGGACCGGCGGATAGATTCCGGCTCCCCCACGCCTCCCGCCGCAGCTCCGCGCTGTCCCGCCGTGACTCCCGCCGCTCCCGCCCCAGCGCCCGCCGCGCTCCACGCCCTCTGCGCGACGGCCGCGCGCGCGCTCGCGCGCCCCGTGCGCGTCACGCTGCACGACGTCCGCGGCCGCGTCACCTGGACCGCGGACGCCGATCCGGCCGGCGGTGCGGCGTCCACGCTCGACGAGGCGGCCGCGCACGGGGTGCCGTTCGGCGGCGCGCTGGCGCAGGGGACGCTGCACGTGGGCGGCGCGCCGTGCGACGACGCGGCGCGCGCGCTCGCGGATTCGTTCGCGGCGCTGGCCGGCGCGACGCTGGCCGACGACGAGGCGGCGCGCCTGCGCGCGCGGCTCGCCGAGCAGGCGCGGCACGCCGACGAGATGCAGGCGCTGGCGTCGCTCGGCAGCTTCGAGTGGCACGTGGCGGAGGACCGCCTGGAGTGGTCGGCCGAGCAGCTGCGCATCCACGGGCTCGACGCGCGCACGCACCCGCGCACCTTCGACGACTTCCTGGCCTGCGTGCACCCCGACGACCGCGCCGTCGTCGCCGCGCAGTCCGAGCAGATGCTGCGCGACGGCCGCGCCGAGGCGACGTACCGCGTGGTGCGGCCCGACGGCGAGACGCGCACGCTGTTCGCGCGCAGCGAGGTGGTGCGCGGCGCCGACGGCCGGCCGGCGCGCGTGGTGGGCACGTCGCTGGACGTGACGCCGCTGCACGCGGTGGAGCGCGAGCTGCGCGCGGCCAACGAGCGGCTGGAGCAGCGGGTCGCCGAGCGCACCACCGCGCTGCAGCGCAGCGAGGAGCACTTCCGGCGCATGATCGAGCACGCGCACGACCTGATCGTCATCATGGACGACACGGGCGTGACGCGCTACGGCAGCCCGTCGGTGCGCCACATCCTCGGCTACGCGCCGGAGGAGTACCAGGACACGTCGCTGGTGTCGTTCTTCCATCCCGACGACGCGCCGCGCGTGGTCGAGTGGCTCGGCGGGCTCGCCGCGCGCCCCGGCGAGACGCACCGCATCGAGTTCCGCTTCCGGCACGCCGCCGGGCACTGGGTGGACCTGGAGGCGGTGTGCGCCACGAGCGCGGACTACCGCCCGGGCACGGGGCACGTCATCAACGTCCGCGACGTCACCGAGCGCCGCCGCGCGGAGGAGGAGGTGCGGCGCAGCGAGGAGTACTTCCGCACGCTGATCGAGAACGCGCAGGACATGGTGGTCGTGCTCGATCCCGTGCAGGCGCGGCACCTCTACCAGTCGCCGTCGGTGCAGCGCGTGCTCGGCTACGCGCCCGAGGAGCTGGCGGCGATGAACGCGTTCGCGCCGATCCACCCCGACGACCTGCCGCACGCGATGGCGGAGCTGGCGCACGCCATGGCGCATCCGGGCACCACGCGCCACGCGGAGTACCGCTACCGCCACAAGGACGGCAGCTGGCGGCACCTCGAGACGTTCGGGCGCACGCTGTCGCCGACGTCGGCCGAGCAGGGGCTGGTGTTCAACACGCGCGACGTCACCGAGCGCACGCGCGCCGAGGAGGCGCTGGCGCGGAGCGAGGAGCACTTCCGCCGCCTGATCGAGAACGGCAGCGACCTGCTCATCATCTCGGACGTCGCGGGGCCGCTGACCTACGTCAGCCCGTCGGCGGAGCGGCTGCTCGGCTACACGCCGGCCGAGATGCTGGGCGCGGTGCCGGTGGACTTCGTGCACCCCGACGACGTGCCGACGATCCACGCGGTGCTGCAGGCGGCCGGCGCGGAGCCGGGGAGCATCCGCCACGTGGACTTCCGCATGCGGCACCGCGACGGGAGCTGGCGCCGGTTCCAGTCGCTCGCGCGGACGCTGGTGCCCGACTCCGCGGCGGCGGGGGTCGTCTGCAACGCGCGCGACGTCACCGAGCAGCGCCTGGCGGAGGAGGCGCTCCAGCGCAGCGAGGAGCACTTCCGCGCGCTGATCGAGCACTCGTACGACCTCGTGCAGGTGATCGACGCGCAGGGGCACATCGCCTACACCGGCCCGTCGGTGCAGCGGCTGCTCGGCTACACGCCGGACGAGATCGCGGGGATGACGATCCCCGACTTCATGCACCCGGACGACCTGCCGGCCGCGGGCGCGCTGGTGGCGCGCATCCTGTCGAACCCGGGCACCTCGGGCTCGCTCGAGTACCGCGTGCGCCACAAGGACGGCTCGTGGCGCTGGCTGGAGGCGTGGGCGCGCACGCTCTCGCCGACGTCCGCCGAGCAGGGGCTGGTGGCGAACGCGCGCGACGTCACCGACCGCAAGGCGAGCGAGCGCGCGCTGCAGGAGAGCGAGGAGCACTTCCGGCGCATGATCGAGAACGGCAGCGACCTGCTGCTGATCTCGCGCGTCGACGGGCGCCTCACCTACGCCAGCCCGTCGGTGGAGCGCATCCTCGGCTGGACGCCGGAGGAGGCGATCGCCTCCCGGCCCGACGATCTGCTGCACCCGGACGACCACGCGCACGTGATGGCGTCGATGCAGCGCGCGGCCGCGGCGCCCGGCGAGATCCACCACGTCGACTTCCGCGTGCGGCACCGCGCCGGCGGCTGGCGGCGCTTCGAGGCGCTGGCGCGCGCGCTGGCGGCTGACCGGCCCGAGGCGGGCATCGTCTGCAACGCCCGCGACGTGACGGAGCAGCGCGCCGCGGAGGCGGCGCTGCAGCGCAGCGAGGAGCACTTCCGCCGGCTGATCGAGAACGGGAGCGACCTGCTGCTGATCTCCGCGCCCGACGGCACGCTGAGCTACGTCAGCCCGTCGGCGGAGCGGCTGCTCGGCTGGCACCCGACGGAGCTGCTCGGGAAGTCGCCGGCCGACGTCGTGCATCCCGACGACCTGGAGACGCTGTGGTCGGGGATGCAGCGGATCCTCGGCGAGCCGGGCGCGGTGCGCAGCGTCAGCTGGCGCATCCGCCACCGGGACGGGACGTGGCGCACCATCGAGGCGATCGGGCGCACGCTGGCCGCGGACTCGGCGGCGGAGGGCGTCGTCGCCAACGGGCGCGACGTGACCGAGCAGCGCGCGGCGGAGGCGGCGCTGCGGCAGGCGAAGGCGGAGGCGGAGACGGCGCGCGAGGAGGCGGAGCGCGCGAACCGCGCGAAGAGCGAGTTCCTGAGCCGCATGAGCCACGAGCTGCGCACGCCGCTGAACAGCATCCTCGGCTTCGCGCAGGTGCTGGAGGACCTGGAGCTGCCGGCGGAGTACCGCGGCGGCGTGCGCCACATCCTGCACGGCGGGCGCCACCTGCTGAACCTGATCAACGAGGTGCTCGACATCGCGCGCATCGAGGCGGCGCAGCAGCCGATGTCGATCGAGCCGGTGCGCGCGGAGGGCGTGATCCGCGAGGCGATCGACATCGTGCGCCCGCTGGCGGAGCAGCGCGGCATCTGGGTGGCGGAGCTGCCGCATCCGTCGGCGCAGCGGTTCGTGCGCGCGGACCGGCAGCGGCTGACGCAGGTGCTGCTCAACCTCCTCTCGAACGCGGTGAAGTACAACCGGCCCGAGGGCGCGGTGCGCATCGGGTGCGAGCCGGTACGCGGCGCCGACGGCCAGGAGTCGCTGCGCATCCGCGTGCACGACCAGGGCGCGGGGATCGACGCCGCGCTGCGCGACCAGCTGTTCGTGCCGTTCGCGCGGCTGGGCGCCGAGCACACGGGCGTGGAGGGGACGGGGCTGGGGCTCGCGCTGTCGCAGCGGCTCGCGCAGGCGATGGGGGGCACGCTGTTCCTGGAGCGCAGCGACGCGGCGGGGAGCGTGTTCGCGGTGGACCTGCCGACGACGGACGGCCCGCTGGCGGCGCTGCCGGTCGTGGCGGCGCGCGCGGACGCGGCGGCCGGCACGCACGCGGCCGCGACGCTGCTCTACGTCGAGGACAACCTCGCGAACCTCTCGCTGGTGGAGACGATCCTGCTCCCGCGCCCGCAGTGGCGCGTGCTGCCCGCGCTGCAGGGGCGGCTGGGGCTCGAGCTGGCGGTGCAGCACCGGCCGGACGTGATCCTGCTCGACCTGCACCTGCCCGACCTGCCGGGACGCGACGTGCTGCGCGCGCTGCGCGCCGACGCGCGCACGGCGGAGATCCCGGTGGTCGTCATCAGCGCCGACGCGACGCCGCGCACGCGCGCGGCGCTGGAGGCGGACGGCGTGGCGGCGTTCCTCACCAAGCCGCTGGACGTGCGCGCCTTCCTGACGACGGTGGAGCGCGTGCTGGCAAGCCGGCCACAGGCCGGTCGGCCGCGCCGGTCGTGAGCGTCGTGGACACGCGCGTGGACACGACGGACTGCACGATCCTGCTGGTCGACGACGAGGCCGCGAACCTCGACCTGCTGGAGGCGGTGCTGCGGCCGAAGGGCTACCGCCGGCTGGTGCGCGTGAGCGACGCGCGCCGGGCGATGGACGCGTTCGACGCGGCGCGGCCGGACCTCGTGCTGCTCGACCTGCACATGCCGCATCGCGACGGCTTCGCGGTGCTGGCGGACATCGGCGCGCGCGTGCCCACCGACGCGTTCGTGCCGGTGCTGGTGCTGACGGCCGACGTCACCGCGGCGGCGCGCGAGCGCGCGCTGGCGGGCGGCGCGCACGACCTGGTGCTCAAGCCGTTCGACCGCGTGGAGGTGCTGCTGCGCGGGCCCAACCGGGTGCGCACGCGGCTGCTGCACGAGCCGCAGCGCCGCGCGCGCGCGGCGGCCGAGCTGCGGGCGGACGCGGGCCGCGTGCTGGGCGCGTCGCTGGACGGCTCGACCGCGCCCGCGCAGCTGGCGGCGCTGCTGGCGGAGCGGATGGCCGACGCGTGCGCGGTGGAGCTGGTGGTGGACGGCGCGGGCGTGCGCGTGGCGGAGGCGGGCACGGTGGCGGGCGCGGTGGCGGCCGACGCGGCGTGGGACGTGCGCGTGCCGCTGCACGCGCCGGAGGCGGCGCCCCTCGGGTGGCTGTCGCTGGCGCGCGGCGCGGCGCGCGCGCCGTTCGACGACGGCGACCGCGCGCTGGCGGCCGAGGTAGCGCGGCGCGCGGGGCTCGCGCTGGAGCGCGCGCGGCTGCTGCGGGCGACGCAGGCGGCGGTGGCGACGCGCGACCACGTGCTGGCGGTGGTCGCGCACGACCTGCGCGGCCCGCTGGCCGCGGTGCGCTTCGACGTCGAGATGCTGCGCGCGGGCGAGACGCTCCCGGAGCCGGATGCGCGCACGCTGGCGCGCGTGGAGCGGGCGGCGGCGCGCATGGACGGGCTGATCGAGGACCTGCTGGACGTCGCGCGGCTGGACCGCGACGCGCTGGCGCTGGAGCGGCAGCCGCAGGACGTGCACGCGCTGCTGGAGGAGGCGGCGGCGACGCTGCGCCCGCTGGTGGCGTCGCACGGGCTGCGCTTCGAGGTGTC
>CBHYLO010000176.1:0-8169 GCA_966128675.1 uncultured bacterium
GGGCTGGGCGCCCGTGGCCGCGGCGCGCCACATCGGCGCGGGGCGCGTCGGCGCGGTGCGGGTGAAGCCCGGCACGGTCGCGCCGTTCTGCCCCGGATAGCCGACCGGGCCCACGCCGGCGGTGTTGGGCACGCGGCCCTGCAGCGCGCGGACGTAGTTCACCACGTCCCAGCGATCCATCTCCTCGATCCGGTTGTAGGTCGGCATGGCGCCGCGCCCGTTCCGGATGATGCCGTAGATGTAGCCGTCCGGACGGTTCTTGGTCATGTCCATGACGATGCTGATCCCGGCCATCCCGTACTGCACCGCGGGGCCGTTGCCCTGGCCCTGGTCGCCGTGGCAGACGGCGCAGTTGATCTGGAAGTACTTGCGGCCGTTGGCCAGCGACGCCTCGCTCACCGGCGTCGGGTTGGTGACCGCGGCGGCGATGGAGTCGAGCGTCGCGGGCGCCGCCAGGTAGGACACCTGGTAGGCGGCCACCGAGACGCCCGTCACCGGCACCGCGTGCGTGGGCTGCCCGCGCGGCGCGTGGACCGTGTCGGCGTCCACCTGCGACAGCGGCTCCCAGGGCTCGACGCGCGGCTGCGCCTTGAACTCGGTGAACCAGTCGCACGCGCCCAGCAGGGGCAGCAGCGCGAGGGCGAGGAGTCGGGTGCGGGCGGTCATGGAAGGATTAGCGCTCACCGCGGACCTCCGCGGCGCCGTGCCGGCGGAGGACTTCCTCCACCGACGAGAACTTGTCGGGCGCGGCGGCGACGAACACGCCGTAGTCGCCGTGGCTGAAGCGCGGGTCGTAGCCGACCGTCATGGTCAGCCGCGGGATGCGCGCCAGGTAGAACATGCCGAACACCGTGGACAGCGCGCCCACGAGCACCATCACCTCGAAGCCGATGATCGTGTACGGGATCCAGCTGGCGATGGCCTTGCCGCCGACGATCAGCGGCCAGTACTCGGAGGTCCAGATGGCGATCCAGTAGCCGAAGGTCACGCCCAGCAGGCCCCCGACGAGCGTGAACTTGCGGACGCCGGACGAGGGGTTCCCGAGGGCGTCCTCGAACTCGTGGCGGGGCGTGGGCGTGTAGACCGTCAGGTCGCCGAGGCGCTTGCTGCGGAGCTCCTCGACGGCGTGGACGGCGGCGTCCAGCTCGCGGAAGGCGGCGAGTACTCCCTGCATCAGGCGAACTCCCCCGGAGTGTCGGCTTCGAAGACCTGGTGCTTGCCGGTGACGTCGATGTGATCGTCGTGCGCGTGGTGGTCGCGGAGCTTCGGCGGGATGATCTCCTTGATCTCCGCCAGCGCGAACACCGGGAGCTGCTTGCAGAACAGCAGGAACCACATGAAGAACCAGCCGAACGAGCCGACGAGGAAGCTCATGTCGACCCAGCTGGGCACGTAGGACCCCCACTGCCACGGCTCGAACTCGTGCGTCAGCGACGGCACCACGATCACGAACCGCTCGTACCACATGCCGATGTTGATGATGATCGACAGGATGAAGAGCCAGGTCGTGTTGCGCCGCAGCTTCTGCGAGAACAGCGAGAGCGGGAACACCATGTTGCAGATCAGCAGGATCCAGGCGCTCCACCACCACTGCCCGAAGACGCGGTTGTAGAAGTACTCGATCTCCGCCGGCACGCCCGAGAACCAGGCGATGAAGAACTCGATCAGGTAGGCCGACCCGACCACGAGCGACGTGAACAGCACGACCTTCGCCGTCGCGTCGAGGTGGTTGAGCGTGATGTAGTGCCGCAGCCCGAACCAGCGGCGCATCGGGATGGCGATCGTCCACACCATCGCGAAGCCCGAGAAGATGGCGCCGGCGACGAAGTACGGCGGGAAGATCGACGCGTGCCAGCCGGGTGTCAGGCCCATGGCGAAGTCGAACGACACGACCGAGTGCACCGAGAGCACCAGCGGCGTCGAGAAGGCCGCCAGGAACAGGTACGCGCGGGCGAAGTGCCGCCACTCGCGGTCGCTGTTGCGCCACCCGAGCGAGAGGATCGAGAAGATCCGCTTGCGCACCGGGTTGGTCTCGCGGTCACGCAGCACCGCGATGTCGGGGATGAGGCCGATGTAGAGGAACGTGGTCGAGATCGTGAGGTACGTCGAGATGGCGAAGACGTCCCAGACGAGCGGCGACTTGAAGTTGGGCCAGATGAGGCGCCAGTTCGGATACGGGATCAGCCAGTAGAACTTCCACGGGCGCCCGATGTGGATGATCGGGAAGAGCCCGGCCGTCATGACGGCGAACACCGTCATCGCCTCCGACACGCGGTAGATCGTCGTGCGGAAGCCGGCCCGGAAGAGGTACAGGATGGCCGAGATCAGCGTCCCGGCGTGGCCGATGCCGACCCAGAAGACGAACGTGATGATGTACACGCCCCACATGAGGGGCGGGTTGTAGCCGGCCTGTCCGAGGCCCCAGTAGATCTGGTAGACCCAGGCCGAGGCACCGATGAGCATGCACGCGATGGCGAGCCCGAGGCCGGCGAACCAGCCCCCGGTCGGCTTCATCGTCGCGATGATCTCGTTGTCGACCTGCTCGTAGTCCCGGACCGCGGGGAGCTGGACGTCCGCCGAGGCGATGTTCGGCCGGCGGTAGGCGTCGCCGTGCCCGCCCTCCGGCCGCGCGAGAGTAGCCATTGCTGCGCGATCCTCCCGTTACGCCGTGGCCGGCGCGCCGGGCGCCGGATGGTTGACCTTCTTCAGATAGACGACCGCCGTGTACGTGTTCAGCTCCTCGAACACGTGGTAGCTCCGGCGGTCGACCGCGAGCTGCGCCACCGACCAGTTGGGATCGGCCGCGTCCCCGAACGTGATGGCGCGCGACGGGCAGGCCTGCGCGCACGCCGTCGTGAACTCGTCCGCCTGCAGCTCGCGGTTCTCGAGCTTCGCGCGGTTCTCCGACTCGCGGATGCGCTGCACGCAGAACGTGCACTTCTCCATCACGCCCTTGCCGCGGACGGTGACGTCCGGGTTGAGCTGCCAGTGCAGCGGCTCCGGCCACGCGTACTGGCGACGGTCCGGCTCACCATAGCCGAACCAGTTGAAGTAGCGGACCTTGTACGGGCAGTTGTTCGAGCAGTAGCGCGTGCCGACGCAGCGGTTGTAGACCTGGACGTTGAGGCCGTCCGGTGCGTGGTACGTCGCGTACACGGGGCACACCGGCTCGCACGGCGCGTTGCCGCAGTGCTGGCAGAGCATCGGCACGAACCGCGTGTCGAAGTCCGGCTCGAACGCCGAGTCCGCGTTGTCCGCCCCCTCGAAGTAGCGCTCGAGGCGGATCCAGTTCATCTCGCGGCCCTTGAGGATGTTCGCCCCCGGCCGCTCGTCCCACACGCCCGGCGCGAGCGCGCGGCCCTGCCACGGCGCGCCGACGGTCGGGAGGTTGTTCTCGCTGTAGCAGGCCGTCACGCAGGCCGAGCAGCCCGTGCAGCGCGCGAGGTCGATGGTCATCGCCCAGCGGCGCTTCGCCATCCCGGTGGGATGGTTCGGGTCGTTCAGCCCCTTGTCCTTCGACGTCGGGTCGCCGTACTCGCCCTGCGCGTCGTTGGCGACCGGCGAGCGGAGGCCCGGCAGGAACGCGACCGACGGCTCGCCCGGGATCTCGGGGCCGTGCTCGCCCGCCTTGGCGTCCGCCGCGTGCTCGGCGCTCGCGCCGGAGCCCGGCGCCACGCCGCCCACCGCCTCGTCGCCGCGCGCGGCCGACTCCTGGCGGATCTCCGGCGCGCTCAGCGTGCCGAGCTCGCCCACCAGCACCGCGCGGCCGATGCCCCGCCCGTGCTGGCGCGCCGAGCCCTCGGTGCTCACGAGGTCCGAGTGCGCGCCGGCCTTCGCCACGCGCGCCCGCGTCGCCGTCAGCACGAGACCGCCCGAGGCGTCCTCGCCGGTCGGCAGCACATCGTAGGCGCTGGCGCCGATGCCCTTGGCGTAGCGGCCGTAGGCGGTGTGGCCCTGGCCGGTCGCGATCGCGACCGTGTCCGGCCGGATGCCGAGGTAGAGGTACGCGGGCGCGGTGAACGACCCGGCCGCGGTGGTGATCGTGACGTGGTCGCCGCGCTCGATGTCGAGGCGCTTGGCCGTGCTGGGGTGCAGCTCGACCCACGACTGCCAGCACACCTTGCTGACCGGGTCGGGCAGCTCCTGCAGCCAGGGCTTGTTGGCGCCGCGGCCGTCCGCGCCGAGCACCGCGCTCGGATAGACGACGAGCGTGAAGTCGCCGGCCGTCGTGTCCAGCGCCGGCGCGAGGCGCTGCGCCGTCGCGGCGCGCGCGGGCGCCGCCGAGGCGAGCACGCTGCCGGCGATGGTGCCCGTGGGCGCCGCCGCCGTCCACGCCGCCGCGCCGCCCGCCACGCGGGCCATCAGCCACTCGCGATAGGTGCGCTGCGGGTAGCGCGCGACCGTCGTCTGGTCGGCGCGGCCCAGCGCGAGCAACACGTCGGCCGTCTGCCGCGTGTCGAACACCGGCTCCATCACCGGCTGCTGGATCGCGATGCGGCCGTTGCCCGCCTCCGCGTCGCCCCACGACTCGAGCGCGTGGTGGTCGGGGAGGATCAGGTCGCACAGCTCCGACGTCTCGTCGGGATAGCTGGAGAACGAGACCTTGTACGGCACCTTCGCGAACGCGGCCGCGAAGCCGAGCTGCTTGGGCGTGCTGTACGCGGGGTTGGCGCCGCGCACGAAGACGACGCTCACCTGGCCGCCGTTCATGCGCTCGACCAGCCCGCGGAGGTCGGCGTAGCTGTTGAGGCGATCGATCGCCGCGAGCGCCTGGTCGGGGCGCACCGTGGTGCCCACCGAGCCCGCGCTGGTGTTGAGGCCCGCGACCGCGGCCGCCAGCTCGTTGGCGTTGGCGGCCGTGGCGCCAGCGAGGGCCAGCAGCCCGTTGCCCGCGGCCGTGACCTCCTGTGCGAGGCGCTCCAGCACCGCCTGCTCGACGCCGGTCTGCTGCGCGGCCTGCGCGGCCGTCAGCTGCCCGCGCAGCATGTTGGCGACGGCCAGCTCGGTGCCGGCCTTCGCCGGGATCCACTGGTCGGCGTTGAGGCCCGTGAGCGAGCGGCGCGGCCCGATGTAGATGGCGCGCGGCGCCCCTTCGAGCTTCGCGCGCGCGTCGGCCCAGTCCACCTGGTGCGCCGTGCTCTGGCCCCAGCCGTCCAGGAAGTCGGCGCCGAACGAGACGACGAGGCGCGCGGCGTTGAAGTCGAACTTCGGCCACGCGGTGCCGTACGCCGCGCGGTGCGCGGCGATGACAGCCAGCGGCTGCTCGGCGTCGTAGGCCAGGTGCGGCGGCATCCCGAGGGCGCCGAGCCACTGGTCGAGGAACGCCGGGAAGCTCCCGAGCTCGTGCTGGTTGATGAAGGCGGCGGTGCCCGCGGTGCCGCGGCTGCGCGCCTCGCCGAGCTTCTGGCTCAGCTGCGCGAGCGCCTTGTCCCACGTCGTCGCCACCAGCTTGCCGCCCTGGCGCACCATCGGCGCGCGATAGCGGTCCGGGTTGTAGAGCCCCTGCACGGCGCTCTGCCCGCGGGCGCCGAGGGCGCCGCGGTTCCCGGGATGCTGCGGATTCCCCTCGAGCTTGATGACGCGGCCGTCGCGCACCTCGGCGAGCACGCCGACGGGCTCGAGGCCCTCGCGGCAGACGGTCGCGTAGTAGTTCGAGACGCCCGGGACGGTCTGGTCGGGGCTGACGACGTAGGGAATGAGCTTGCCGACGTTCTCGGACGTGCAGCCGACGAGCGTCGTGGCGGCGCCGGTGGCGCCGAGGACCTTGAGGAAGTCGCGGCGCTTGACGCCGGCGGACCCCGTCTCAGTGCTCATGCTGTGGTGCGGTAGGATGTGAGCGAAGCGAGGAGCGAAGAGCGCGGAGCGAGGAGTCGGCGGCCGGTCGGTGCCCGCGCTCCTCGCTCATCGCTCGTCGCCAGCTCAGTAATGGCAGATCGCGCAGTCGTAGCGCGCCTTGCGCGCCGGGACGGCCGCGGCGGCTTTGATCACCGAGTCGGGCGCGCCCGCGAGGCGATGGCCCTCGGCGGCGTTGTAGCCGTTCACGTGGCAGTTGACGCACCACCCCATGTTCAGCGACGACGCCTGGTAGACGCGGGCCATGTTCTGCACCTGGCCGTGGCAGCTCTGGCAGGTGACGCCGGCGTTGACGTGGCGCATGTGCGGGAACTGCACGTAGTCCGGCACCTTGTGGATGCGGACCCACGGCACCGGGAGCTTCTTGTCGTAGTACGACGCGAGCTTCGCGATCTC
Organism: uncultured bacterium; assembly: GCA_966128675.1. Classification (GTDB taxonomy): domain Bacteria; phylum Gemmatimonadota; class Gemmatimonadetes; order Gemmatimonadales; family Gemmatimonadaceae; genus Roseisolibacter. The sequence continues at coordinate 6,250 of CBHYLO010000176.1, forward strand.
GCGCTTCGAGCTGTCCGCCTTGCCCCGCACGAGCAGGTGGCAGCCCATGCAGGTGCCCACGGCGGGCATGCCCGGATCGGGCGCCTTGTTCGCCGAGAAGTGGCAGTAGACGCAGTTCATCCCGAGCCCGCCCTGCGCCGTCGGCAGCACGTGCTTCGGGTGCGGGAAGTTGACGGGCTGCACGGGCTCGCGTCCCTGGGACGACGAGGCTCCGCTGTATGCCGACAGCACGGTGGCGGCGGCGGCCAGGGCGAGGAAGCCCGGGATCACCGACCACTTCCGTCTCTTCGTCATCGCTGCGACCTGGGCGGGAGTATGGAAATGCCGAAGCAATCGCTCACGTTTGTGAACGATTTCACAAGACGGCGGGGGGAAACGGCGCGAAAGATGACCGGGCTCCACAGGTGACACAAGGGCGAACCCCTAGGGAGACTTACGGATTCGCGCCCGTGGATGCGTGAGCGACGCCCGACGTCGGATGACCGCGCAATCATGCAGGACGGGTTCGGGTCTGCGTGCAGGGCCAGGCACAGGTGCGGGCATCGCGACGCGTCACACGCAACCGGACCTGCATGCGACTCGCGAGCGGCGCTCGACGGGCGCGCGCCGCTGCGAATTGCGCGCCGCGAGCGATCCCGCGGCCCGGACGCGGGTCAGCGCGCCGGCTCGCTGGCCTGCGCGCGCGCCCGTGCGAGGATCGCGTCGCCACCCGCGAGCGCGACGCCGCGCAGGTCGTCCGGCAGCAGCGCGAGGTTCGCCGACGGGTTCTGCGTCAGCCGCAGCGGCCACCCGCTCCCGAACACGAAGCGCTCGGGTCCCAGCGTCCGCAGCAGCGTCGCCAGGTGGTCCTCGGGCGGGCCCCACACCCACGAGACGTCGAAGTGGACCCGCGCGCGCTCGCCGGGCGTCAGCGACCACACGGTCTCCTCGATGAACTCGCGGCCGGCCGCGAGCACGACGAGCTGCGGGGCGGACGCCGCGCGGGCGAGCGCGCGCACGTGCGCGGGCGTGAGGTCCCCCGCGACGTCGAGCGGATGCCGCTGCCGCAGGTCCTCGAAGCGGACCGGGAGGATCAGGACCAGCCCCGCGGCCGCGCAGGCGGCGCCCAGCCGCGCCAGCGACGGATCGCCGGGGCCGAGGCCCCAGTGCATCGGATAGGCGCGGACGGCGGGCGCCCCGCGGTCCACCGCCTCGCGCAGCCGTCGCTCCCACCCCGGCCAGTCCGGGCGCACGGTCGGCACGGGGTCGAGCGTGGGAAAGGGCGCCAGCGCCGCGTACAGCTCCGCGTCCCCCGGCGACGGGTCGCGCCAGAAGGCCGACGGGAGGTGGGCGACCCAGCCGCGCGCGACGCCCTCGCGCGCCAGCACGCGCGCCAGCACCGCCGGCTCCGGATGCGGCACGTGTCGGAACGGGTAGCCGCCGATCGCCAGGTTCACGTCCACCGGCACCACGTCGGCCGGGGTCATGCGGCCTCCAGCCCCGGGAAGGCGCCCGGCGGGAAGAGGCGCACCGCGTTGCGCCAGCGGATGTCGGCGATCGCGTCGGCGTCGAGGCCCACGTGGTCGAGCGCGCGCAGCTTGGCGAGCCCGGTCTCGATGGTCACGTCGCAGGCCCAGAGCAGCCGCCGCGGCCCCACGGCGGCGCGGGCCGCGTCGAGCATCCCGCGATCGACGCCGCTCCCCGAGAGGTCCATCACGACGTTGGGGACGTCGGCCACCGCCTGGTAGGTGTGCATGTAGTCGCCGCCGCCGCCGACGTGCGCGAGGATGAAGGTCGTGCGCGGATGCCGCGCCGCGAGCCGCGCCAGCTCCACGCCGTCGCTCGCCTCCTGCATCGGCCAGTCGCGGCGGCGCCACTGCCAGACGTGGTGCAGGATCGGCAGCCCGCCCTCCCCCGCCCGCTCCGCGATCGGATCCACGA
>CBHYLO010000177.1:0-8151 GCA_966128675.1 uncultured bacterium
AAGAACGCGCACCGCACGAGCGGCCCCGCGAACAAGTCGTCGGCGGAGTCGTCGTCGTCCAGCTCGTCCGGGAACGGCGCGTCGGGCGGCGAGTCGAAGCCGGCCTCCCCGAAGTCGGAAGGGTCGGGCACCTCGTCGTCGGGCGGCTCCGCGAGCAAGGCGTCCGAATGAACGGCGCCGACCGGATCCGCGACGAGCTGCGCCGCGCCGCGCTGGCCATCGGCGCGGGCGACGACGTCGACGTGGTGCTGGAGCGGCCGCGCGACCCGTCGTTCGGCGACTGGACGACGAACCTCGCGATGACGCTCGCGCGGACGCTGAAGCGCAAGCCGCGCGACATCGCCGACGCGCTGATCGCCGGGATGCAGCTCGGCGACGCGGGCGTGCGCGCGGCCGAGGTGGCGGGCGCGGGCTTCATCAACTTCCGGCTGGATCCGGCGTTCGTCGCGCGCGGCATCGCGCCGATCCTCGAGCGCGACCAGCAGTTCGGCCGCGACGGCACGTGGGCGGGCGAGCCCGTGGTCGTCGAGTTCGTCAGCGCGAACCCCACCGGCCCGCTCCACGTCGGCCACGGGCGCCAGGCGGCGCTCGGCGACGCGATCGCGACGCTGCTCGAGTGGACCGGCTGGAAGGTCTCGCGCGAGTTCTACTACAACGACGCCGGCGCGCAGATCGAGAACCTGGCGAAGAGCACGTGGGTGCGCGCCGCGCAGCTCGCGGGCATCGAGGCGCCGATTCCCGAGGGCGGCTACAACGGCGAGTACATCCGCGAGATCGCGGAGTCGTACGTGCGCGAGCACGACATGCCGCCGGCGGACGTGCTGCAGGAAGGCGTGGCCGCGATCCGCGAGGGGCGCCGGCCGCACGACCTCGCGCTGCTGGAGGCGATGCGCAAGCACGCCGTGGCCGCGCTGCGCGCGGAGCAGAACCTCGACCTGCAGGCGTTCGGCGTCGCGTTCGACACGTACTACCTGGAGTCGTCGCTGTACGCGCCCGGCTCGGCCGCGCACATCGCGCCGGACCTGCACGTCGACGGCGACGCGAGCGCGGTGGACGCGACGGTGAAGGCGATCGTGCGCGCCGGCGCGACGTACGAGGAGGACGGCGCGCTCTTCCTGCGCACGACGCAGTGGGGCGACGACAAGGACCGCGTGATGCGCCGCAGCGCGGCGAAGGGCGGCGACTACACCTACTTCGTGCCCGACGTGGCGTACCACGTGACGAAGTGGGAGCGCGGCTACCGGCGCGCGATCAACGTGCAGGGGAGCGACCACCACGGCACCACCGCGCGCGTGCGCGCGGGCCTGCAGGCGCTCGGCGTCGGCGTGCCGCCGGGCTATCCCGAGTACGTGCTGCACCAGATGGTGACGGTGACGCGCGGCGGCGAGGAGGTGAAGATCTCCAAGCGCGCGGGCAGCTACGTCACGGTGCGCGACCTGATCGACTGGGTGGGGCGCGACGCGGTCCGCTACTTCTTCCTGCAGCGCAAGGGCGACTCGCACCTCGTGTTCGACGTCGACCTCGCGCGCTCGCAGAGCGAGGAGAACCCGATCTACCGCATCCAGATGGCGCACGCGCGGATGAGCGGGATCTTCCGGCAGGGCGGCCTGGACGCGGCGACCTTCGACTTCGCGTCCGTCGACTTCGCGCAGCTCGCCGAGCCGGCGGAGCAGGAGCTGGTGAACGCGCTCGTGGACTTCCCGCGCCTCGTGTCGCAGGCGGCCGAGAACCTGGAGCCGCACCGCCTCGCGGGCTACCTGCTGGAGACCGCGGGCCTCGTGCACGGCTGGTACCACAAGCACCACGTGCTCGGGCAGGAGGCGCCGCTGATGACCGCGCGCCTCGCGCTCGCCCGCGCCGCGCAGATCGTCCTTCGGAACGGCCTGTCGATTCTGGGGATCAGCGCGCCCGACCGAATGTAAGTCGCGAAATCACGGAGGACGGTGACGCGGAGAACGATGAGGCGGAGGACGATGGAGCGTGGAACGATACGGCGGACTTTCGCCTGACGCTTCGAGCTGGAAGGTTCCGCCGCACCGGTTCACGCTTCACCGTCCTCCGCCGTATCGTCCTCCGCCGTTCCGTCTTCCGCCCCTTCTGATCTCTCCCATGTCGGTTCTGGTTGTAGGCTCGGTCGCGCTCGACTCCGTCGAGACGCCGTTCGGCAAGGCCGAGGAGGTCCTCGGCGGCTCGGCGACGATGTTCGCGTCGTCGGCCTGCCACTTCGGGCCCGTGCAGCTCGTCGGCGTCGTCGGCAGCGACTACCCGCTCGCGAAGCTGGAGCCGCTGCGCGCGCGCGGCGTGGACCTCTCCGGGCTGGAGCAGGCCGAGGGGGAGAGCTTCCGCTGGCGCGCGCGCTACCGCCACGACCTGAACTCGGCGGAGACGCTGGAGACGCGGCTCGGCGTGTTCTCGCACTTCCGGCCGCAGATCCCCGAGGCGTTCCGCAACGCGCCGTACGTCTTCCTCGGCAACATCGACCCGCGGCTGCAGCGCGACGTGCTGCGCCAGGTCGCGCGGCCCAAGCTGGTCGCGTGCGACACGATGAACTTCTGGATCGAGAGCCGGCGCGCCGACCTGCTCGACCTGCTCGGCCACGTCGACCTGATCACGCTCAACGACGCGGAGGCGCGCCAGCTCACCGAGGAGGCGAACCTCGTGAAGGCGGCGCGGTGGATCATGGCGCGCGGCCCCAAGCACGTCGTCATCAAGAAGGGCGAGCACGGCGCGTTCCTCTTCTCGGGCGAGTCGATCTTCTTCGCGCCCGCGTATCCGCTCGAGTCGATCTTCGACCCGACCGGCGCCGGCGACTCGTTCGCGGGCGGCTTCATCGGCTGGCTGGCGGCGACGGACGATCTGAGCGAGGCGAACATGCGCCGCGCCGTCGTCTACGGCTCGGCCATGGGCTCGTTCGCGGTCGAGGCCTTCTCGAACGAGCGCACCGTCGCGCTCACGCTGCCCGAGATCGACCGGCGCGTCGCGGAGTTCCGCCAGCTCGTCGCGTTCGAGACGTCGCTCGACGCGGTGCCCGCGAACGGGCGCGGCGCGGTCGGAGCGCGGGCATGAGCGAGACGCCGCTGACGTACGGCGCGGCCGGCGTCGACCTGGAGGCCGCGGAGGCGTCGAAGGATCGCCTCAAGGCGCTCGTCGAGAGCACGATGACGGCGGGCACGCGCGGCAGGTTCGGCGGCTTCGGCGGCATGTTCCGCATGCCCGCCGGCGCGCGCGCGCCGCTGCTCGTCTCCAGCGCCGACGGCGTGGGCACGAAGGTGAAGGTCGCGGTCGAGGCGGGGAAGCTCGACACGGTCGGCCACGACCTCGTGAACCACTGCGTCAACGACATCCTCGTGCAGGGCGCGACGCCGCTCTTCTTCCTCGACTACGTCGCGTTCGGCAAGCTGGAGCCGGCGAACGTCGAGGCGGTGGTCGCGGGCGTCGCCGCGGGGTGCCGCGAGAACGGCTGCGCGCTCGTCGGCGGCGAGACGGCGGAGATGCCGGGCGTGTACACGCCGCCCGACTTCGACCTCGCGGGCTTCATCGTCGGCTGGGTGGAGGAGGACGCGGTGCTCGGCGCGGAGCGCGTGCGGGATGACGACGTTCTCATCGGCTTCGCGAGCTCGGGGCTGCACACGAACGGTTACTCGCTCGCGCGGCGGATCGTCTCGGAGCGTCTGCGGCTCGGCGCGCACGACCGCTTTCCGGAGAGCGACGGCACCGTGGCCGACGCCTTGCTGTCCGTGCACCGGTCGTACCTGCCGGCGCTGACGCCGGTGCTCGATCGCGTGCACGCGATGGCGCACATCACCGGCGGCGGGCTGCCCGGCAACCTGAATCGCGCGCTGCCCGAGCACCTCGACGCGGTGGTCGACACGTCGAGCTGGGAGGTGCCGTCGCTCTTCCGCGTGCTCGGTGATGCAGGACACGTCCCACGGGACGAGCTGTTCCGAACCTTCAACATGGGCGTCGGGCTGGTGGCGCTCGTGGCGCCGGAACATGCCGACGCCGTGCTCGCCGCCGCGTCGGCGGCCTCGGTGCCCGCGTGGCGCCTGGGACGCGTGACGACGGGCAGCGGGCGCGTCATCCTGACGTGATTCGAGGAGAAGCCGTCGTGTCGTCTCGCCGCACCCGCAGCCGTTCCCGCATCGCCGTCCTCGCCGCGGCGAGCGCCGCGCTCTCGCTCACCGCACCGGCCGCGCACGCGCAGGCCAACGCGTGCCCCGGCGGCGCCGCCGGCTCGCCGGACCAGATCCGCCAGGACGCCTGCCAGAAGGCGATCGACCTCTTCGCGTTCATGGCGCCGCAGCTCGGCGCGTCGATCACGGGCGGCAACACGATCCTCGGCAGCGGCGGCGCGCTCGGTGGCCTCGGGCACTTCAGCATCGGGCTGCGCGCGAACGTCATCGGGGGGCAGCTGCCGCAGACGGACAACGTGACGCTCGGCCTCAGCGGCCGCACGGCGAGCGACTTCAATCCCAAGAAGCAGGTCCTCGGGCTGCCGAGCGCGGAAGCCGCGATCGGGATCTTCAAGGGCATCCCGGTCGGGCTGACGAACGTCGGCGGGATCGACGTGCTGCTCAGCGCGTTCTACGTCCCCGACGTCGACGAGGACGGCGTCTCGCTGTCGACGACCGACGGCTCGGTGAAGCTCGGCTACGGCGCGCGACTCGGGATCCTGCAGGAGACGGCGATCGTGCCGGGCGTCTCGGTGTCGATCCTGAAGCGCGACCTGCCGACGTCGAACCTCACCGCGCGCGTCGGCACGGCCGACTCGGTGCGCGTCGAGGACTTCAAGGCGAGCACCACGTCGTGGCGCCTGGTCGCGAGCAAGCGCTTCATGCTGCTCGGCATCTCGGCGGGCGCGGGGCAGGACAAGTACGACGCGTCGGCGCGCGCGTCCGCGTACATCGCGCCGCGGCCCATCAACGTCGGCGGCATCCCGCTCGCGGTCGGCTTCGACGGCGACGTCGCGTCGGCGAAGCAGGAGCTGACGCGCACCAACGTGTTCGGCGGGCTGTCGCTGAACTTCCCGTTCGTGCGCCTCGCCGGCGAGGTGGGCCGCGCGTCGGGCGGCAGCGTGCCCGGGACCTTCAACACGTTCGGCGACCGCAAGCCGGACGACGCGTACACCTACGGCTCCGTGGGCGTGCGCGTGCAGTTCTGATGGCCGCGGCCCCGCGCGGGTGCCGGCGGGGTGAGGGGCCCGCGCACCTGGGAGAGGTCGGCGGCCGCGGCGCGTTCCTGCCGCCGCGGGGTGCAGCGCGCGCGGCGCGGCCGGGGATGGACGGCGCCGAACCCGATGGTCGGCGCCGTCGTCGTTCGCGACGGCGTCGTCGTGGGCGAGGGATGGCACGAGCGCTACGGCGGCCCGCACGCCGAGGTGCATGCGCTGCGCGCCGCGGGCGAGGCGGCGCGGGGCGCGACCGTCTACGTCACGCTCGAGCCGTGCAACCACCACGGCAAGACGCCGCCGTGCACCGACGCGCTGCTGGCGGCGGGCGTGGCGCGCGTCGTGATCGCGGTGACCGATCCGATGCCGCTCGCCGCCGGCGGCGCCGACCGCCTGCGCGCCGCGGGCGTGGACGTCGCCGTCGGACCCCTGGCGGCGGAGGCGCGCGAGCTGAACGCGGCGTTCCTCCACGCCGCCATCGGCGCCGAGCGGCCGTGGGTGACGCTGAAGCTGGCGCTGTCGCTGGACGGCGCGCTGGCCGACCACACGCGCGGTCCGGGCTGGCTCACCGGGCCGACCGCGCGCCGCGCCGTGCACCGCATGCGCGCCGACCGGGACGCGGTGGCCGTGGGGATCGGGACCGCGCTCGCGGACGATCCCGGCCTCACCGTGCGGCACGCCACGCCGCCGCGGGTGCCGCCGCTCCGCGTCGTCTTCGACCGGGCGCTGCGGCTGCCGCTGGACGGCCAGCTCGTGCGGACCGCCCGCGAGGTGCCGGTGGCGGTGGTCTGCGGCGCGGCGGCCGACCCGGCGCGGGCCGCCGCGCTCGCGGCCGCCGGGGTGACGGTCCTCCCGGCGCGCGACGCCCGCGACGGGCTCCGCCTCCTGCGCCGCGACCGCGAGGTCCGCGACCTGATGGTCGAGGGCGGGGCCGGGCTCGCCGGCGCGCTCTGGAGGCAGGGGCTGGTGGACCGGCTGGTTATCTTCCAGGCGCCGGTCGTGCTGGGCGACGACACCGTTCGACCGTTCGCCGGCGTGACGGGCCTGCGCGCGGCGACCGCGCCGCGCCTGCCCGTGGTCGCCCGCCGCGCCGTCGGCGACGACCTGATGACCGTGTACGCCGTCCACCCCGCGCCGGGCGCGGGTCCGGAGGACCGGACGGGGCACGCCACCTAGAATCCGCCGAGGGCGCGTGTTCACCGGACTGGTCGACGACGTCGGACTGATCGAGCGTGTGGAGGAGACGGACGCGGGGCGCGAGTTCCGCATCCGCAGCCGCTACACCGGGCTGGTCGAGGGCGAGAGCATCGCCTGCGACGGCGTCTGCCTCACGGTGCGCGACTTCGGCGCGACCGACGACGGCAGCTGGTTCACCGTCGCCGCCGTCGTCACCACGCTCGGCCGCACGGCGCTGGGGCGCTGGGACGCCGGGCGCCGCGTGAACCTCGAGCGCGCCATGCGCGCGGGCGACCGCCTGGGCGGCCACCTGGTGCAGGGGCACGTCGACGGCGTCGGGACCGTTCGCACGGTGGAGCGCGCGGGCGACGCCTGGCTCATCGACGTCGACGTGCCGGCCGAGATCGACCCGCTGCTCGTGCCGCACGGCTCCATCACGATCGACGGCGTCAGCCTGACCGTGAACGCGCTCCCCGCGCCGGGCGTGCTGCAGCTCTCCATCATCGAGTACACGCACCGCCACACCACGCTGGGGCTGCGGCAGCCGGGCGATCCGGTGCACGTGGAGGCCGACATGATCGGCAAGCACGTGCAGCGGCTGCTGGCGCCGTACCTCGCGTCTCTTACAAAGGTCTGAGGGTCAGTCCCATGCCATTCGGCACCATCGAGCAGGCCATCGCCGACATCGGCGCCGGGAAGTTCGTCGTCGTGGCCGACGACGAGGATCGCGAGAACGAGGGGGACCTCATCTGCGCGGCGGAGCACGTCACGCCCGAGATGGTGAACTTCCTGCTCGGCGCGAAGGGCATGATCTGCCTCGCGCTCACGACCGAGCGCTGCGCGCAGCTCGACCTGCCGCTGATGAGCGAGAACAACACCGAGGCGATGCGCACCGCGTTCACGGTGAGCATCGACGCGGCGCCGCGCTTCGGCGTGTCGACCGGCATCAGCGCCGCGGATCGCGCGGCGACGATCCGCGTCGCGGTCGATCCCGAGAGCGGGCCGCGCGACCTCGTGCGCCCGGGGCACATCCACCCGCTGCGCGCGCGCGACGGCGGCGTGCTGACGCGCGTCGGCCACACCGAGGCCGCGGTGGACCTCGCGCGCCTCGCGGGCTGCGCGCCGGCCGGCGTGATCTGCGAGATCCTCAACGACGACGGCACCACCGCGCGCCGCCCGCAGCTCGAGGCGTTCGCCGAGAAGCACGGGCTCACCTTCGTGACGGTCGCGCAGCTCGTCGCGCACCGCCTCAAGACGGAGCGACTCGTGCACCGCGTCGCCGAGGCGCGCCTGCCCACGGATTCGGGCGAGTGGCGCATCATCGGCTACCGCAACCAGGTGGACGAGCACGAGCACGTGGCGCTGGTGCACGGCGACCTGGGCGACGGCGAGGGCGTGCTCGTGCGCATGCACTCGAAGTGCCTCACGGGCGACGTCTTCCACTCGCAGCGCTGCGACTGCGGGTGGCAGCTGCACCGCGCGATGGAGCTGATCACGGAGGCCGGCCGCGGCGTGATCGTCTACCTCGACCAGGAAGGGCGGGGGATCGGGCTGCTGAACAAGATCAAGGCGTACGAGCTCCAGGACCGCGGCGCCGACACGGTCGAGGCCAACGAGCGCCTCGGCTTCAAGCCGGACCTGCGCAACTACGGCATCGGCTCGCAGATCCTGCTCGACCTCGGGCTCAAGTCCATCCGCGTGATGACGAACAACCCGCGCAAGCTGGTGGGCGTCGAGGGCTACGGGCTGGAGCTGCAGGAGAGCGTGCGCCTGCAGGCGCCGACCAACGAGGAGAACGCCAGCTACCT
>CBHYLO010000178.1:0-8143 GCA_966128675.1 uncultured bacterium
GGCGCGTCTCGTGCACCCGGCAGGCCGGCTCACCACAACCGACACGAGGAGACGCACATGGAGCGCGGACAGGACTTCCTGAAGAGCCAGATCAACAATGCGGTCATGCAGCACCGGACCTTCCTCAAGAACCTCGAGGACCACGAGAGCCAGGCGGAGGACCCGCGCTTCCGCGACCTCTGCAGCCGCTTCATCCCGCACGTGCGCGAGCACCAGCGCATGCTCGAGCAGTACCAGGCCTCCATCGGCGCCGAGGCCGGCGCCGGCAAGAAGGCGCTCGGCGCCGCGCTGGGCTTCGCGCGCGACCTCGCGGACGCGGCGCGCGAGAGCGACTTCCTCCGCCTGGTCGGCGACATCGTCACGTCGCGGCAGTCCGAGGACACGTTCAAGACCTTCCGCGAGGCCGGCCGCGCCCTCGGCGACACGCAGCTCGCCCAGATCGGCGAGATGGGGGAGCGGCACCACGACGAGTACGCGAAGGAGGCCAACCGCCTCGTGCAGCAGATGTTCGTCGAGCACGTGCGCGGGACCGACCCGACGATGTCGACGTCCCAGATGGGCGACGCGACCAAGCCGCGCACGACGCGCTGACCGCTCGCGGCGCACGACGCCGTGTGCCCGCCGTCGCGTGGCGACGGGTACACGGCTCCGCTAGCTTTGCGCGCATGACCGACGTCGTCGCGCTCGCCGCCGAACTGCTCGCCATCCAGTCGCCCACCGCGGGCGAGGGACCCGCCGTCGACTTCGTCTCCCGCTGGCTCGTGCGCCGCGGCTGGAACGTCACCGTGCAGGAGGTGTCGCCGGGCCGCGGGAACGTGTGGGCGTCGCGCGCCGGCGGCGGCGTCACGCTCTCGACGCACCTCGACACGGTGCCGCCGTACTACCCGCCGCGGCTCGAGGGCAGCCGCCTGTACGGCCGCGGCGCCTGCGACGCGAAGGGGATCGCCGCGGCCATGCTCGTCGCCGCCGACCGCCTCGCGCAGGCGGGCGAGGAGCGCGTCGACCTGCTGTTCGTCGTCGGCGAGGAGAAGGGCTCCGACGGCGCGCGCGCGGCGAACTCGCTCCCCGCCACCAGCCGCTTCCTCGTCAACGGCGAGCCGACGGAGAGTCGCCTCGCGACCGGCGCCAAGGGCTCGCTGCGCGTCATCGTGCGCACGCGCGGCCGCGAGGCCCACTCGGCCTACGCGCACCTCGGCCGCTCGGCGATCGAGCCGCTGCTGCGGCTCCTGCCGACGCTCGCCGAGCTGCCGCTGCCGAGCGATCCCGTCCTCGGCGACACGACCTACAACATCGGCGTGATCCGCGGCGGCACCGAGGCGAACATCGTCCCCGCGCACGCCGAGGCCGAGGTGATGTTCCGGCTCGTGGGCGACGTCGAGCCGCTGAAGCAGCAGCTGCTCACGTGGGCCGACGGGCACGCGGAGCTGGAGTGGGGCTCGCACATCCCCGCGCAGCGCTTCCACACGATCGACGGCTTCGAGGTCGCGCCGGTCGCGTACACCTCCGACATCCCGCTGCTCTCGCGCTGGGGCACGCCGCTGCTCTTCGGCGCGGGCTCCATCCACGTCGCGCACACGCCGGACGAGTACGTCCACGTGGACGAGCTGCGCGCGAGCGTTGACGCCTACGAGCGCATCGTGCGCGCGCTGCTCGCCGACCGGTGACCGCCATGCCCCACGACTCCGCCACACCGCCCACGCACACGCCCGCTCCCGCCTCGCTGCGCGGCACGCGCATCCCGGTCGCGATCCTCGGCGCGACGGGCGCCGTGGGGCAGACGTTCGTGCGGCTGCTCGAAGGCCATCCGTGGTTTGAGGTCGCGGAGCTCGCGGCCTCCGAGCGCTCCGCGGGCCGGCCGTACCACGAGGCCGCGCGCTGGATCGAGGGGCAGATGCCCGCACGGCTGCGCGACGTCCAGGTGCTGCCGTGCGATCCCGCCGCGGTGCGCGCGCCGATCGTCTTCTCGGCGCTCGACTCGTCGGCGGCCGGTGACGTCGAGCCGGCGTTCGCGGCGGCGGGCCGTCTCGTCTTCAGCAACGCGAAGAACTACCGGATGGCCGCGGACGTGCCGCTGCTCATCCCCGAGGTGAACTGGTCGCACGTCGCGCTGCTGGAGCGGCAGCGCCTGCTGCGCGGCTGGAGCGGCGCGCTCGTCACGAACGCGAACTGCTCGGTGACCGTCGCGGCGATGGCGCTCGCGCCGCTGCACGCGGCGTTCGGCATCGAGCGCGTGTTCGCCGCCACGATGCAGGCGGTCTCGGGCGCCGGCTATCCCGGCGTGCCCTCGCTCGACATCCTCGGCAACGCGATCCCCTACATCGCCGACGAGGAGCCCAAGATCGAGGAGGAGATGCGCAAGCTGCTCGGCACGTACGCGGACGGCGCGGTGACGCACACGCCGCTGCGCGTGAGCGCGCACGCCAACCGCGTCGCGGTGGAGCACGGCCACACGGTCTGCCTCTCGGCCGGCTTCGCGCGGCGCGTGTCGCCCGCCGACGTGGCCGAGGCGCTGCGTGCGTGGCGCGGGCCGGACGGGATCGCCGGGTTCCTGGAGGCGTGTCCGAGCGCGCCCGCGCGTCCCGTGCTCGTCACCGACGCGCCCGACCGCCCGCAGCCGCGCCGCGACGTGAATGCGGGGCGCGGCATGAGCGTCGTCGTCGGCCGCGTGCGCGAGGACGCGCTGCTCGACGTCAAGCTGGTCGCGATGGGCCACAACACGATCCGCGGTGCCGCCGGCGGCTCGATCCTCAACGCGGAGCTTTGCGTGGTCGGGGCGCCGCCGGTGCCGGCGGGGCTGCTGGCCGAGATCACCGGCGCCGCCGCGGCGCGGGCGTCGTGATCGTCGTCAAGTTCGGCGGCACGTCGGTCGGCGACGCGGCGGCCATCGACCGCGCCGCGGCGATCGTGCGCGGGCGCATGCCCGGCCGGCCGCTGGTCGTCGTCTCGGCGATGTCGGGCGCGACCAACGCCCTCATCGCCATCTCCGAGCAGGCGTCGAAGGGGCACCTGGTGGGCGCGGTGCGCAGCGTCGAGGTGCTGCGCGAGAAGCACCTGCAGGCGCTCGCCGACCTGGTGCCCGACGAGGCGGTGGTGCGCGAGGTCGGCGCGGAGCTGAGCGCGAGCTTCGACGACCTCGCGCGGCTGGCCGAGGCGCTGAGCGTGCTCGGGTACCTCACGGCGCGCAGCCAGGACGCGATCGCGGCGCAGGGCGAGCTGCTCTCGTCGCAGCTGGTGGTGGCGGCGTTCCGCGCGCGCGACATCCCGGCGGAGTTCGTGGACGCGCGGCAGGTGATGATCACGGACGATCGCTACGGCCGCGCGGAGCCGCAGGTGGACGCGATCGCCGAGCGGGCGCGCGAGCGCTTCCTGCCGATCCTGCGCGAGGGGCGCATCCCGGTGACGGGCGGCTTCATCGGCGCGACGGCGGAGGGCGTGACGACGACGCTGGGCCGCGGCGGCTCGGACTACAGCGCGTCGCTGTTCGGCGCGGCGCTCCAGGCCGACGCGATCGAGATCTGGACCGACGTGGACGGGATGCTCACCGCCGATCCGCGCGTCGTGCCCGACGCGAAGCTGATCGAGCGCATCCGCTTCGACGAGGCGAGCGAGCTGGCGTCGTTCGGCGCGAAGGTGCTGCACCCGAGCACGATCACGCCGGCCGTGCGACGCGGGATCCCGGTCTACGTCTACAACTCGCGTCGTCCGGAAGGCGCGGGCACGCTGATCACGTCGGACGCGCCGCGGCGGCCGGTGAGCGCGATCGCCGCCAAGCCCTCGACGACGGTGGTGAAGCTGCGCTCCGCGCGCATGCTGCTCGCCCCGGGCTTCCTGCGCACGGTGTTCGACATCTTCGAGCGGCACCGCACGTCGATCGACGTCATCGCGACGTCGGAGGTCTCGATCTCGGTCACGCTCGACGACGCCGAGAACCTCGAGGCGCTGCTGGTGGACCTGCGCGCGCTCGGCGACGTGTCGGTCGATCGCGGCCGCGGCATCGTCAGCGTGGTGGGCGCGGGCCTCACCGACGGCTCCGACGCGCTCGCGCGCGCCTTCGCCGCGCTCGGCGGCGTGCGGGTGCACATGGCGTCGGTCAGCGCGACGGGGATCAACCTCACGCTGGTGCTCGACGCCGATCAGGTGACGCCGGCGATGCAGCGGCTGCACGACGCCTTCTTCGGCAGCGCGCCTGGAAGCGCCGCGGGCACGGCGGCGTCATGAGCGCGCCGGCCGGCGGTGCGCCGCGCGTCGCGCTCATCGGCATGGGGCGCATGGGGCGCACGATCGCCGCGCTGGCGGCCGAGCGTGGCATCCCCGTGGTGGCGACGCTCGACCACGAGCATCCGGTCTCGGCGGACTCGCTCGCCGGCGCCGACGTCGCGATCGAGTTCACCGAGCCGTCGGCCGCCGTGGCGAACGCGCGCGCCTGCCTCGCGGCGGGCGTCCCGGTGGTCGTCGGCACGACGGGGTGGCTGGACGCGCTGCCGGCGCTGACGCGCGACGTGGAGGCCGCGGGCGGCAGGCTCCTCTGGGCGGCGAACTTCTCGGTCGGGGTGAACGCGATGCTGGCGGTGGCCGCGGCCGCGGCGCGGGTCCTGCGCGACGCCGGGTTCGATGCGCACCTCGTCGAGACGCACCACACGGCGAAGAAGGACGCGCCGTCGGGCACGGCGCTGGCGATCGCGCGTGCGGTACAGGCGGGCGGCGGCGGCGAGGTGCCCATCACCGCGGTGCGCGTCGGCCACGTGCCCGGCACGCACGCGCTCGTGTTCGATGCGCCGTTCGAGCAGGTGACGCTGACGCACGAGGCGCGCGACCGGCGCGTGTTCGCCGAGGGCGCGCTCGTCGCCGCGCGGTGGCTGGCGGCCGCACGCGCGCCGGGCGTCTACACCATGCAGGACGTGCTCGCGCCAGGGCGCGCGGCCGTGGAGGGGCAGTCATGAGCGAGGGCGGGACGCACGCGAGCGGGCGGAGCGCTGGGCTGCGCGGATGCGGCACCGCGCTCGTGACGCCGTTCACCGGCGACGGCGCGGTGGACGAGGCGGCGCTGCGCGCGCTGGTGCGCTGGCAGCTGGCCGAGGGGATCGACTTCCTCGTGCCGTGCGGCTCCACGGGCGAGGCCGCGACGATGGCGATCGACGAGCAGCAGCGCGTGGTCGCGGTCGTGGTCGAGGAGGTCGGCGGACGCGTCGCGGTGGTCGCCGGCGCGGGCTCGAACGACACGCGGCGCGCGATCGCCCAGTCGCGCGCGATGCGCGAGGCCGGCGCGACGCACCTGCTCCACGTCTCGCCCGCGTACAGCAAACCGCCGCAGCGCGGCATCGAGGCGCACTTCCGCGCGGTCGCCGACGCGGTGGACCTGCCGATCGTGCTGTACAACGTGCCCGGGCGGACGGCGAGCAACATGGAGGCCGCCACGACGCTGCGCCTCGCGGAGGTCGCGAACGTCGTCGCGGTGAAGGAAGCGTCGGGCAGCCTGCCGCAGGTGCAGGAGATCCTGCGCGGCCGGCCGCGCGACTTCGCGGTGCTGTCGGGCGACGACGCGCTGACGCTGCCCGTGATCGCGGCCGGCGGCGACGGCGTCATCTCGGTCGTGTCGAACGCGACGCCGCGGCTGATGGCGGAGCTGTGCGCGCAGGCGCTCGCGGGCGACCTCGCCGCGGCCCGCGCGACGCAGGATCGGCTGCTGCCGTGGATCCAGGCGGCGTTCGTGGAGTCCAACCCGATCCCCGTGAAGGCGGCGCTGGCGATGATGGGGCGCTGCGAGAACGCGCTGCGCCTGCCGCTGGTCCCGCTGCTCGACGCACACCACGACGCCGTCGCGCGCGCGCTGCGCGCGGCCGGCGCGCTGCCCGACCCGAACTCGCCGGAGACCGTCGCGTGACCGTGAACCTGCAGGAGCTGGAACACCGCATCCTCGAGGCGGCGGAGACGCCGGCCGGCAGCGCGCTGCCGAACTACGCCGCCACCTCCGTCGAGCAGCTGCTGACGGCGCTGGAGCGCGGCGACGTGCGCGCCGCGGCCCGTGGCGCCGACGGGCAGTGGCGCGCGGTGCCGTGGGTGAAGCGCGGCATCCTGCTCGCCTTCCGCGCGGGGCGCATGGTGGACATGTCGGTCGGCGGCAACGGCGGCCACTCGCCGTTCCAGTTCTTCGACAAGCACACGGTGCCGCCGCGCACCATGCGCCTCGAGTCGCAGGTGCGCGTGGTGCCCGGCGGCTCGACGATCCGGCGCGGGACCTACCTGGCGCCGGGCGTCGTCTGCATGCCGCCGATGTACGTGAACGTGGGCGCGTGGATCGGCGCCGGCACGATGGTCGACTCGCACGCCCTCGTCGGCTCCTGCGCGCAGATCGGCGAGCGCGTGCACCTCAGCGCCGCGGCGCAGATCGGCGGCGTGCTGGAGCCGGTGAACGCGTCGCCGGTCGTGATCGAGGACGACGTGGTGGTGGGCGGCAACAGCGGCGTGTACGAGGGCACCATCGTGCGGCGCCGCGCGGTGCTCGCCGCCGGCGTCGTCCTCACGCGCGGCACGCCGGTGTTCGACCTCGTCCGCGAGACGGTCTACCGCGCGACACCCGAGCAGGCGCTGGAGATCCCCGAGGGGGCGGTCGTCGTGCCCGGCGCGCGGCAGGTGAAGGGCGCGTGGGCGGGGGAGCAGGGGCTCGCGCTCCAGACACCGGTGATCGTGAAGTACCGCGACGAGAAGACGGACCTGGCGACCGCGCTCGAGGAGTGGCTGCGGTGAGGGTCACTGGCTCGGTTCGCGTTCCCGGCGACAAGTCGATCTCGCACCGCGCGCTGCTGCTTGCCGCCCTGGGCGACGGGCCCTCGCGCGTGACCGGCATCCTCGACTCGGCCGACGTGCGCTCCACCGCGGGCGTGCTGCGCGCGATGGGCGTCACCGTGCCGGCGCTCGGCCCCGACCTGGTGGTCGAGGGGCGCGGCACGCGCGGGCTCGTCGCGCCCACGACGGACCTCGACTGCGGCAACAGCGGCACCACGACGCGGCTGACGGCGGGCATCGTCGCCGCGCAGCCGTTCGCCGCGCGCTTCGTCGGCGACGCGTCGCTCAGCCGCCGGCCGATGGCGCGCGTCGCGCGCCCGCTGGAGGCGATGGGCGCGCGCGTCACGTACGAGGCCGACGCGGGCCGCCTCCCGATGACGGTGCACGGCGGCGCGCTCCGGGACCTCGACTGGACCAGCGAGACGTCCAGCGCGCAGGTGAAGAGCGCGATCGTGCTCGCCGGCGTCGCGGGCGGCGTCGAGGTCACGGTGCGCGAGCCGCACCGCTCGCGCGACCACACGGAGCGCATGCTCGCCGCGCGCGGCGTCGACGTCTGGGTCCACGACCGCGCGGTGCACGTGCCTCCCGGCGCGCGCGTGGCGGCGCTCGACACCGCCGTCCCCGGCGATCCCTCCTCCGCCGCCTTCTTCGCGGCGCTCGGCGCGCTCGCCAGCGCCGGCGAGCTGCGGCTGCCGGACGTCTGCCTGAATCCCACGCGCACCGGCTTCTTCTTCGCGCTGGCGCGCATGGGCGCCCGCCTCACCGTGGACGACGAGCGGCGCGAGGGCGGGGAGGACGTCGGCACCGTGGTCGTCGAGGGTGGGCGCGCGCTGCGCGGCACCACCGTCGAGGGCGAGGAGGTGCCGTCGCTGATCGACGAGCTGCCGCTGCTCGCCTGCGTCGCGGCGTGCGCGGAGGGCGAGACCGTGGTGCGCGGCGCCTCGGAGCTGCGCGTGAAGGAGAGCGACCGCATCACCGCGGTCGTCACGGCGCTGCGCGCGGTCGGCGCCGAGGCGGAGGAGCTGCCCGACGGCTTCGTAGTGCACGGCCGCGGGCCGCGCGCCTTCGCCGGCAACGTCGTCACGCACGCGGACCACCGGCTCGCGATGGCCTTCGGCGTGCTGGGCGCGCTCCCGGGCAGCGACGTCGCCGTCGACGACCCCTCGTGCGTCGACGTGTCGTTCCCCGGCTTCTGGGGCGCGCTCGCCGGCGCCATCGCCTGACCCTCGACCGTTCCCGCCGTGCCGCACTCGCCCGCCGTCCCGTCCGACACGCCGCTCGTGGTCGTCGCCATCGACGGCCCCGCCGCCAGCGGCAAGTCCTCCACCGCCCACTGGGTGGCGGAGCGGCTCGGCTACCG
>CBHYLO010000179.1:0-8109 GCA_966128675.1 uncultured bacterium
GAGCTCCAGGTGCGCGAGCGGCCGCGCCGGCGGCAGCCACACCGCGAACGACGCCGCGCGCCCCGCGCGCGACACCGCGCGCACGCGCAGCTCGACGTCCACGGGCAGCCCGCACACGGCGAACGCGCCCACCGCATCGGGCGCCGCGGCGCGGCCGTGCGTCGTCGGGCCGTCGCCGGCGCGCACGCCGCGCGCGTCGGGGAGCACGGTCCAGCTGGCCTCGACGCGCGTGCCGTCGGGCACACGGCCCTGCGCGTCGCGCACCACGCCGTACAGCAGCCCCGCGCCGGCCGCGGGCGCGGCGGCATCGGCCGGGCACAGCTCGCGCGCGAGCGTCGCGAACGACGGCGTCGCGAGCCGCACCTCGGCGGCCTCCGCGCCGCCGCCCACCAGGTGCTCGCCGCCCACGCCGTAGAGGCCGAGCGAGTCGAGCGCCGCGTGCGCGACCGTGAACGTCGCGCGGCCGGTCGGCAGCGAGTCCATCGTCCAGCGGCCCTGCGCGTCGCTCGTCGCGCTGCGCCCGTTCGGCCCGAACACGAGCGCGCCGGCCAGCGGGCGCGCGAGCAGGCTGTCCCACACGACGCCGCGCGCGGTGCCCGCGACGTCCCCGGGCCGCACGCCCTGCGCCAGCCGCGCCTCGGCGCCCACCTCGGTGAGGCCGGCGATCGTCGTGCCCACGTTGTCGCGCGTCAGGCGCGGCGTGCGCAGCGCCCAGCGCGACACGATCCACGCGTTCGACGCCAGGCGCGTGAAGTCGATGCGGCCGCCCGGCGCGGGATGCCCGGCGTCGATGCGGTCGCGATCGAACTGCGCGGGCACGTGCGTCCGGCCGTAGTCCACGCGCACATAGCGGTACTCCACGTGCCGCAGCTCGGCCGTCGCGGGATCGAGCCAGAGCGTGCCCGCGATGTCGGGATGCGTGCCGCGCACGGGCTCGAAGCGCAGGCCCACCAGGCCCGCCGTCGCGTCGCTGCCGGCGACGCGCGCGAAGCAGTGTCCCCGCACGAACGTCTCGCTCAGCAGCGTGCGCTCGTCGGGGCCGCGCCACTCCGCCTCGCCCGAGCCCGGGCCGACGACGAAGACGTTGTCGTTCAGGACGGACTTGAACGGGCGCGTGTCGGCGACGACGGTCCACGCCGGGTCCACGACCTCGCGCGTCGTCCGCCCGTCCAGCCGGAGCAGGCGCTGGAAGGTGCGCGTCTCGAGCGTGACGGCGTTCTCGTCGCGCGCCTGCGCGGTGGCCTCGAGCGCCGCGCGCAGCGCGTCCCACACCGCCAGCAGCGCGTCGCCGCCCTCCTCGCCGCGGGCGAGCGGGCCGCAGCGCGCCTCCGCCACGCTCGCGACCGCGTCCAGCTGCACGCGCCGGCCCTGCAGCGCGAGGCGCACGTCGGTCGTCGCGCCCGCGGTCAGCGCGTACGGCCCGAAGCGCTCGGGCGCGAAGCCGACGCGCCGCACCTGCACCGCCCACGCGCCAGCCGCGGGCGCGCGCAGCAGGCGGACGCCGGTCGTGCCCGTGAGCCCCTGGTCCACGGCGGCGCCGCCGGCCGCGGGCACCAGCGCGACGAAGACGTTGGCCAGCCCGCCGCCCACGGCCGTGTCGGCGAGCGTGACGCGCACCGCCTGCGCGCCGAGCGACGCGGGGAGCGCGAGCAGGAATGGCGCGAGCGCGAGCGCCGCGACGCCCCGCATCAGAAGCCCGGCGGCGCGACGCCCGGCGCGGCCGCGGACGGCATCACGTACTCGCGCAGCAGCTCCTCGGCCGCGGGCGTGTACGCGTCCACCGGCGGCAGCCCGCCGTCGAGCAGCGGGCCGCAGTCGCGCAGCAGCGCGGCCAGCGCGTGCGTCAGCGCCGCGACGTCGTGGTGGTCGTCCACGCACGCCTCCAGCAGGTAGACGACGTAGCCCGCCAGCTCCTCGGGCGACGGGTCGCGCACCGCGCGCCACCCGATGCGCTCCAGCGCGCGCGTGAGCCCGGGCGTCGCGCCGGTGCCGCCGCCCACGGTGTCCTCGCGGAAGCGCGCGCGCAGCGCGGCGAAGGGAACGCTCATCGCCCGCTCCGTCTCAGGCGGCCGGCCGGGCGGGCAGCGGCGCGCGGAACCAGCGATGGCCGACGAACGCGCCCAGCAGGGCCGAGAGCCCCACGAGGAAGATCCCGTCGGAGACGAGGTCGCGCGGCGTGTCGCGGTCGCCGATCGCGACGATGCCGAGGATCGCGAGCAGGTAGCCGGCGACCGCCACCATGCCCGCGAGGTACGGGCCGACCACCGGCACGCGCCGCAGCGGGCGTCCCAGCAGCGCGTACACCAGCCCCCCGAACGCGCCCGCCGCCGACGCCGCGAGCAGCGCGCCGAGCGCGGCGAGCAGCAGCCGCGGCTCGCGCAGCGCGGACGGCAGGACGATCACGACGCGGATCGCCGTCAGCGCCGCGAGCGCGGCCGCGCCCAGGATCGCGGGGCGCAGCCACGCGGGGCGCGCCTCCACCCACGTCATGCCCCCCTGGAGCGCGCGCGCAAAGCGCGGCATCGGCATTGGCGGCATGGTGGGGAACCGCTCGGCCAGGAACGCGTCGCGCGCGCCGCACGCCGCGCAGTCGGCCGCGTGGGCGCGGGCGCGCGCGACGTGCGCGTCCAGCGCCGCCTGCGCCTCGGGCATCGCGTCGCCCCAGCGCTCCATCCAGTCGCACGCGGGCAGCCCGCTGGCGGCCAGGGCGTCCTGGCGGTCGCGGACGGCCAGCTGGTAGGTGAGGAGCTCCGCGTGCCGGCGCGAGAGCGAGGCGCGCCCGGCCTCGCACGCGGCGTAGGCGTGCGGCGGGATGCCCAGCTCCGCGGCCAGCGGCTCCGGCGTGCGATCGAGGCGGGTGCGCGCGGCGACGCGCGTGGGTCCGTTCAGCCCCCTCAGCCGGCGCGGCGGCGGCCGGCGCGCCAGCCCCCGCGGCGGCCGGCGCGCCGGCCGCGAGCAGGGGCAGGTAGCGCGTGCGCAGCAGCGCCTGGTGGTGCAGCTCGTGGCCCGCGATCAGGTACGCCAGCGCGGCGGCGGTGATGGTGCCCGTGCCCACGGGGCCCACGAAGGCGAAGGCGGCGGCCGGCGCGTCGACCAGCAGCGCCATCGTCGCGCCGCGCACCGCGCGCAGCTCCGCCAGCACCGAGGTCAGCGTGCGCCCCTCGAAGCCGCCGGCGGGCACGTACGCGTCGTGGTCGAAGGGGCTGAGGCACGTGGCGTCGCCGCGCAGGAAGCGCAGGAGGCGGTACGAGAGCACGCGCTCGACGTCCGCGAGGTGGCCGACGGTCTCGCGCACGCTCCACTTGCCGGGCGCGTAGCGCAGGCCGGCGTTCCCCTCGCCGAACCAGCCGGCGAGCGCGGTCGTCTCCTCGCGCTGCGCGGCGAGCATCGCGACGAAGTCCGGCGCGTCGGGCACGAGCGCGATCTCCGCCGTGAACGCGGGGGAATGGTCGGCCGGCGTCGGCCGCGGGATCACGAGTCCGCCCATGCTCGCCTCCGGGTCGTGCGTCCGTGCTGCGCGGTCCGCGGGGTGCTGCGTCAGTCCTTCGGGGCCTGGTGGGGCGCGAGGTGCTCGATGCGCAGCGGCAGCCGGCGCGCGAGCGCGTCGGCGAGCATGCTGCGGTGGCAGTGCGACGGGTCGGCCTCGAAGCAGAGGAGCGCGACGCGCTTCCCGTCGCGCACGATCCCCTCCAGCACGTCGAGGTCGGCCTGCGCGGTGTCGGTGGCGAGGTGCGCGAGGTAGATGTCGCGCAGCTCGCCGTGGCGGCCCGCGCGCGCGGCGGCGCGCCCGTCGGCCGGGGTGCCGAGCCCGCGCAGGTGCAGGTACTCGATGCCGACCGTCTGCAGGTTGGCGGCGAGGCGCGTCTTGGCGAAGCCGGGGCGGCGCGAGCTGGCGAGCGCGCGCACGTCGATCAGCAGCTCGACGCGCGCGTCGGTCAGCGCCTGCAGGAAGTCGGCGACGTTGGTGCCCTCGTAGCCGATCGTCGTGATCTCGTGCATGGCTCCAAGGTAGCGCGCCGGGCACGGGTCGGCGAACATGGGGTGCGGATGCTCCGGATCGGAAGACCGATGCTCCGGATCGCTCCCCGTGGCGGCGACGCGCCATGCGCCGGTGCGGATGAGATCCGAAGGATCCGTTCCCATCCGGAGGATCCGCATCCCCCGGTTCGCCGACCCGCAACGGGCGCGACGTCGGCCGCCGAGGGCACGAAGCAATCCGCAGCCCGCAGCCGTCGCTCAGACGATGACCGACCGCGCCCGCAGCAGCGGCTCGACCAGTCGCGCATCACCCTCGACAAGCAGCCGACGCCGCGCCTCGTCGGGCGGCAGCGCGTTGTACAGCAGCCGCCACGCGTCGTCGCACGACAGCGTCGCGATCGCATCGGGCGCGTCGGGGCGCCCCGTGTGCAGCCGCCACGCGCGCGCCGCGCGGCGCAGCGTCCACGCGCCCGCCGTCTCGCCGAGCACGGCCAGCGTCACCGTCGTCCCCGCCGGCGCGTCCGTCGCCGCGTACGCCAGCGGCAGCGCGCGCACCGACAGGTCGAGCAGCGGCGCCATCCAGCGCGATGCGAGCAGCCCCGGCGCGCCCACCGCGTCGCGGATCTGCATCTGGTGGTGCCAGCGCTCCGTGTACTCGCGCCCGACGTCCATCCAGTGCCGCGAGTCCGACTCGCCCGCCCAGCTCACCGGGTGCAGCGCGGGCGCGTCCGGCGGCACGGCCGCGAGCGCGTCGGCGACCCACGCGCCCGTGATCTCCAGCAGCTCCGTCAGCAGCCGGGGCTCAGGCGCGCGCCGAACGCCACGCCGCCCGCGTTCAGGCCGTTCACGAAGCGCGCGAGGTCGCGGTCGCTCGCGATGGGCGCGTCGGGCGCGAGCGCGTGGCCGTCGCGCAGCGCCGCGAGCTTGCGCAGGTCGCCGTCCAGCAGGTGCGCCGCGACGGCGTGCACGCGCCACGTCCCCGCGACCGTCGGCCGCGTCCACTCCCGCGCGTCGAGCGCGCGCAGCAGCGCCACCAGCTCGGCCACCAGCGGGCGAAAGAGCGGCAGCGCGTCGATCGGGCGCAGGGCTTCCTTCATGCGGGCTGCAGCAGGTCCCAGCGGTTGCCGTACAGGTCCTCGAACACCGCGACCGTGCCGTACGCCTCGTGCCGCGGCGCCTCCACGAAGCGCACGCCGCGCGCCCGCAGCGCCGCGTGGTCGCGCGCGAAGTCGTCGGTGTGCAGGAAGAGGAAGACGCGCCCGCCCGTCTGGTCGCCGACGCGCGCCGCCTGCGCCGGCGTCACCGCGCGCGCCAGCAGCAGCGCGGTGCCCTGCCCGCCCGGCGGCGCCACCAGCACCCAGCGCCGGCCGCCGCCGCGGTCCTCGTCGCACCGCCGCTCGAAGCCCAGCACGTCCACGTACCAGGCGAGCGCCTCGTCGTAGTCGCGCACCACGAGCGCGACGTGCAGCACGGCCTGCGGCACGGCGCGGGGCGCTACACGGACCGCAGCACGCGCACCGTCACGCCGGCGGCCAGCTCGCGCGACCGCTCGCGGTGGTCGTGCATGTGCGGCGCGTCCAGGTGCGCCGCCAGCGCCGCCTCGTCGCGCCACTTCTCGACGACCGTCAGCACGTCGTCGCGCGGCGGCGCCTGCGCGGCGATGCCGGTCGCGACCTCCAGCGCGCCCTGGTACTCGAGGCAGCCGTCCTCCGCGCGCACGAGCGGCGTGAGGCGCTGGAACTCGGCGACGAACGCGTCCCGCGCGCCGGGGCGCAGGCGGATCTCGGCGATGACGTGGATCACGGACGGTGGCGTGGAAGACGGTCGTGCAGGGAGCATCCGGCGGGCGTGCAGTCTAACTCACTCCGCGCACTCCGCGGGCACGAGCCCCGCCTGCCGCAGCGTCTCGTGGATGAACGCCGCCTTCCCCTCCGTGTACGCCGGCCGGTCGCCCGCGTGGCGCGTCGCGAGGTCGCGCTTGAGCGCCTCGTACGCGGCGGCGCGCGCGGGCCGCGCGCGCAGCGCGTCGCGGAAGCCCAGGTGCGTGCGCCAGAACGACCCGTCGAGCGGCACCACGTTCAGGTGGTGCGTGCGGCGCCCGGCCGCGTCGTCGCGCACGAGGTAGTGCCGCCCCGGCAGGCCGTACGCGCCGCGCGACTGGTAGCCCAGCGTCTCCAGCGCCGCGACGTACGCCGCGACGTCGTCCATCCGCGGGATCCCCACCAGCAGGTCGAGGATCGGCTTCGCCGCGAGCCCGGGCACCGCCGTGCTGCCGATGTGCGCGACCTCCGCCGGCCGCGCGCCCAGCGCCCGAGCGATGCGCCGCGCCTCGTCGGCGAACGCGGCGGCCCAGCGCGCGTCGTACGGCATCAGCCCCACCACCCCCGACGCGAGCCCCAGCGCATCGTCGGCGCTCACGGGGCGCTCACGGGGCGCTCACGGGCTCACCAGAAGCGCCACCAGGGCCGCATCGCCTTGTCGTCGGGCGCGACGGCGTGGACGCCGGCGGGCGTCGGCTGGCGCGGGCCGCCGTACTCCGCGGGATCGACGACGTTCGGCCCCTGCGGATCGAACGCCACGAAGCCGCCGAGGCGCGTCAGCAGCCCGACGTAGCGCAGCAGCGTCGCCATGCCGGCCTCGCCGCGTCCGTGCGGCATCTCCAGGCACACCCAGTCGTCGTGCAGCGTGACGAGGATGCCGTGGCCGTCGGGCGGGCCGTACACCTCGATCTGGCGGTGGCGCCGGCGCGCCTCCTCGACCGTGATGCCCTCGTAGCCCGCGATCGCGACGTGGTCCGGCGTGGCCGCGGTCAGCGTCGGGTCGGCGGCGCACAGCGCGTCGGCCAGCGCGCGCTTGCGCGCCTCGACGGCCGGGTCGGGCGGGCCCGCGGGCCCGTCGGATTCGGCGGCCGCCATCGCGATCGCCTCGACGGCGTCGTCGTCCGCGCCGGCGGGCGCGCGCACCAGATAGAGGTCGTAGCTCACGCCCCCATACTGCGGTCCCCGAGGTAGCCGTGCCAGAGGATGCGCGCCGCCACCGCCCGCCATGGCCGCCACTCCTCGGCCAGCCGCGTCGCCTCGGCGCTGCCCGGCATGTCGGATCGGCCATGCAGCCGCGCCAGCGCCCGGTGGAGCGCCAGGTCGCCGGGCGGCCAGACGTCGGGGCGGCGCAGCGCCATCAGCAGGTAGATGCGCGCCGTCCACGGCCCGATCCCCGGCACGTCGCACAGCAGCGCCTCCACCTCGTCGTCGGGACGGCGCGCGAGCGACGCCAGCGGCAGCGCGCCGCTCGCCACGCGGTCGGCGAGCGCGGCGACGTAGCGCGCCTTCTGCCGCGTGAGGCCGAGCGCCTGCAGGCCGGGCGCGCCGGCGGCGCGCACGATCCCGGGCGTCATGCCGCCCAGCGTGGCCGACACGCGCGCGTACAGCGTGGCGGCGGAGGCGAGCGACACCTGCTGCTCGAGGATGATGCGCACCAGCGTCGCGAAGCCGCGCGGGCGCGCCCAGAGCGGCGGCGGGCCATGGAGCGCGACGATGCGCGCGAGCCCCGCGTCCCGCGCCGCCAGCGCGCGCACCGCGTCGTGCAGCGTGGCGCGCGTGAGCGTCGGCGGCGCGGCGATCGCGGGCGGCGCGACGGCCGCCGTCACCCGGGGCCGAAGATGAAGGGCTGCTGCACGAGCGCCGCGGCGGGCGTGCCCGGCTTGCCCGGATGGCACGCGGAGCCGTCGTTGCTGATCGCGAAGTCGGCGGAGTCGGCGCTCGCGCGCGCGGGCTCGTAGCGCCACTTCGGGAGCACGCGGCGCACCGCGTCGGTGAACGCGGGATCGCTCTCGCGCAGCACGCGCAGCGTGTGCAGGTCGGGCTTCCCGTTCTCCTGCACGCGGAACTGCAGCACCACCGCGCCGCCCGTGCCGCTGCCGCGCAGCGCGGCCGGGTACTCGGGCGACGGGTTGGTGCGCAGCGGGCGCACGGCCGACGCGACGCCGGTGCGCGTGGCGGCGTTGGCGTGCCGCGTGGCGTGCGCGCAGGCGGCCAGCGCGACGGCGACGACGACGGGCGCGCGGAGGCGCCGGGGCAGCGGGAGCATCGTGGAGCGGTGGCTAGGGGCGGTGGCTAGGGTACGACCGTGCCG
>CBHYLO010000180.1:0-8078 GCA_966128675.1 uncultured bacterium
CTCGGAGTGCACGGGACGTCGCCGCCACGTGGAGCGATCCGAAGCATCCGCTCTCATCCGGAGCATCCGTATCCTCCCCAAAGGCCACCGGGTCGCTATCGAGGCGACGGCGCGGGCTGTTGCGGCTGCGGCGACGCCGGGGTGGGCGAGGCGTGCCAGTGGGCGACCCGCCACGCATCGCCCTGCGCGCGGCGGAAGACGACCGAGCGCCGCGCCGGCGACTGCTCGCCGAGGTGGAAGGTGAGGACGGCCGCGTCGCGCCCGAGCATCTGCACGGCGACGTCGCGGGGCACGAGCCCCTGCACCATCGGGCGCCCGGCGCGGGTGCGGGCGGTGCGCTGGGCGTCGAAGAACTGCTGGAACACCGCCTCCACCGCCGCGCGGCCGTCGGCGCGCCGGGGCACCTGCGCGAACGGGAAGAACATGGTGACGTCGTCGGCGAGGTAGCCGCGGAAGCGGTCCCACTGCAGCGAGTCGAAGGCGGCCACGAAGCCCATCGCGGCGCGGGCGGCGCTGGCCGAGTCGGCGGGCGAGGGGGCCGGCGAGGCCGCGGTCTGCGGGGCGCGGGCGGCGCAGGCGGCGAGCGTCACGGTGGACGCCAGGGCGAGGAGGGCGCGGGAGGACATGCGGCGGGGCGGCGGGAGGGGGACGCGCGGCGGAGACATCCGTTCCGTCGCGCGGTGGCCGTACGGCGGGTGCCGGCCGACGTTTCGCGGGCGCGGGCGCGCCGCCCCGTTTCACCCCCGTTTCACCGTTCGTTGACTTGCCGGCGGGCGCGAAACTCTACATAGGTAGAGAACGATGCCCCGACTCACCCGACCCACCGCGCTCGTCCTGCTCGCGCTCGCGCGCGGCCTCCGCCACGGCTTCGACGTCCTCGACGCGACGGGGCTGGAGAGCGGCACCGTCTACCCGATCCTGCGGCGGCTCGAGGACGCGGGGCTCGTGCGCTCGCACTGGGAGCCCGTGACCGAGGCGCGCGCCGCGGGCCGCCCGCCGCGCCGCTACGCGGCGCTCACGGGCGCGGGCGCCGCGGCGGGGCGCGCGGCGCGGCGCCGCCACCCGGACGCCGTCGACGTCTTCGCGCCCGGCGGCCTGCCGCACCCGGCATGAGCGCCCGCGACGTGCCCCCCGGCCTGTCGATCGTGCGCGCGCTCGCGCCGCTCGTCCCCCGGCCGCGCCGCGACGAGTGGATCGCCGAGTGGCACGGCGAGCTGGCGTGGGCGGCGCAGCTCGCCGCGCGGCGCGGCGACGCGCCCGCCGCCGCCACGCTCCGCCTCACCTGGCGCGCGCTCGGCGCGCTCACCGACGCGCTCTGGCTGCGTCGCCACCACGGAGGACACGACGTGATCGGACAGGACGTGCGCTACGCCGCGCGCGCGCTGCGGCGGCGCCCCGGCTTCGTGGCCGTCGTCGTGCTGACGCTGGCCCTCGGCATCGGCGCCACGACGGCGCTCTTCTCCGTCGTCAACGGCGTGCTGCTGCGCCCCCTCCACTTCCCCGAGGCCGAGCGGCTGGTGGAGGTGCGCGGCGAGCCGACGGACGGCGACGTGGAGCGCGTCGGCCCGCAGGCGTCGTATCCCGACTTCGTCGACATGCGCGAGCAGGCCACGCGCTTCGCGCAGCTGGCGGCGTTCCGCACGTGGACGGTGACGCACACCGCCGCCGGCAACGAGCCCGCGCGGCTGGACGTGCTGTACGCCACCGCGAGCCTCTTCCCCACGCTCGGCGTGCGGCCGCTGCTGGGCCGCGCGCTGCTCCCGTCCGACGAGCAGCCCGGCGCCGCGCCGGTGGCGGTGCTCGGCCACGCGCTCTGGCAGCAGCGCTTCGCGGGCGATCCGGGCGTGATCGGCCGCGCGATGACGCTCGACGGCGTGCCGACGACGATCGTCGGCGTGCTGCCGCCCGACGCGAACCTCGACCGCGCCGACGCGCAGCTCTGGCAGCCCATCGTGCCGGGGCCGATGGAGCGCGTGCGCGGCGCGCACCGCTACGCGATGGTGGGCCGCCTGCGCGAGGGCGCGACGCCCGCGCAGGCGCTGACCGAGCTGCGCGCGATCGCGCGCCGGCTGGAGGTCGCGTATCCGCGCGACAACGCGAAGCGCAGCGCGACCGTGCGCCCGCTGCACGAGAGCGTGGTGGGCGACGCGCGCCCCGCGCTGCTGATGCTGTTCGGCGCGGTGTCGCTGGTGCTGCTGGTGGGCTGCGCGAACCTCGCGAGCCTGTTCCTCGCCCGCGGCGCGACGCGCGAGCGCGAGATGGCCGTGCGCACCGCGCTCGGCGCGCCGCGCGGGCGGCTGCTGCGGCAGTGGATGACGGAGAGCCTGCTGCTGACGCTCACCGGCGGGCTCGCGGGGCTCGCGGTGGCGTGGCTCGGCACGCGCGCGCTGCTGGCGTTCGTGCCGCGCTCCATCCCGCGCGCGGCGGAGGTCGCGCTCGACCTGCCGGTGCTCGCGTTCCTGCTGGCGGTGAGCGTGCTCGCGGGGCTGGTGTTCGGCGCGCTGCCGGCGCTGCAGCTGCGGCCGGGCGCGGGCACCGCGGGCGCGCTGCACGGCACGTCGCGCACGGCGACGGCGGGCCGCTCGCGCACGCGGCTGCGCCAGTCGCTCGTGGTGGCCGAGATGACGCTGGCGACGGTGCTGGTGGTGGGCGCGGCGCTGCTGCTCAAGAGCTTCTGGCAGCTGCACGCGACCGCGCTCACGGTGCGGCCGGACGGCGTGGTGGTGACGCGGCTGCAGCTGCCCGCCACGCGCTACGACTCCGCGGCGACGGTGACGCGCTTCTACGAGCGGCTGCGCGACGAGGCGGCCGCGCTGCCGGGCGTGCGCAGCGCCGCCGTCGCGTACGAGCATCCGCTGGGCGAGGGGTGGACGTCGAGCTACGCGATCGTCGGCGAGCCCACGCCGTCGGAGGGCGACCGCCCGGAGGCGCGCGTGCGGCCGGTGACGCCGGGCTACTTCCGGACGGTGGGGCTGGCGCTCCGCGCGGGGCGCGACCTCAGCGCCGACGACCGGATGGACACGCCGGGCGTGGTGGTGGTGAACGAGGCGTTCGTGCGGCGCCACTTCGCAGGCGCGAACCCGATCGGCCGCGTGATCGACCGGCAGGCGCCGTGGTGGCCGGGCCAGCCGACGCAGTTCCGCATCGTGGGCGTCGTCGCGGACGAGCCGTTCCTGGGCGTGGGCCACGCGGCGGATCCGGCGACGTACTACCCGCACGCGCAGTTCCCGATGGGCGACATGTGGCTGGTGGTGCGCGCCGACCGGGACGCGGCCGCGCTGTCGCCGCTGCTGCGCGAGCGCATCTGGCGGCTGGACGGCGCGCTGCCGGTGGAGCCGGCGACCGCGCTCCCGACGCTGCTGGGGCGCACGCTGGCCGAGCCGCGCTTCAACGCGTCGCTGCTGGCGCTGTTCGCGGGCGCGGCGCTGCTGCTGGCCGCGGTGGGGATCTACGGCGTGCTCGCGTACACGGTCGCGCAGCGCACGCGCGAGATCGGCGTGCGGCTCGCGCTCGGCGCGGCGCGCGCGCACGTGGTGCGGCAGGTGGTGGGCCAGGGCCTGCGCGTCGCCGCCGCGGGCGTCGTGCTCGGAACCCTCGGCGCGCTCGCGCTGGGACGCGTGCTGGGCGCGCTGCTGCAGGGCGTGAGCGGCCACGACCCGCTCGTGCTGGCATCGGTCGTGGCGGTGCTGACGCTGGTCGCGACGGGCGCCGCGTGGCTGCCCGCGCGGCGCGCGAGCCGCATCGCGCCGAGCGTGGCTTTGCGACAGGAATGACGCCGCGTGCGTCGTGCTGCGTGAACGGCCTCGGGACGCCTCGGCGCGCCGGGGCCGTTCGCCTTTTGGGGAGGATACGGATGCTCCGGATGCGGCGGATCATGCGGATCGCTCCAAGTGGCGCACGGGGCGTCGCCGCCACGCGGGACGATCCGAAGCATCCGCTCGATCCGCAGCATCCGTATCCCTCCCAAAGGCCACAGGCGTGCGGCGCGCCGATGCATCCCTGGCTCAGGACCCGCAGCCCGCAGCGCGTTCACGGTTTCGCCTTCGGCGCCCGCGTGAAGATCTTGTTGACGATCTTCCACTCGCCACCCGTCTTCAGCAGCGCCATGTAGTCCGTCAGCACCGCGTCCGGGTAGTCGAGCTCGATCTTCGCGACGGCCGCGTCGCCGGTGCGGTCGATGGCGAGGATGCGCCGGCGGCGCTGCGCCTCGTCGGCGGCGGGCTTGCCGGGCGCGCCGGCGATGTACTCCTCTCCCGTGCGCGTCGCGACCGTGTCGCCGCGCACGAAGTAGAGGTTCGCCACCTTGTGGAACGCGGCGCGGTGGTGCGCGCCGTCCCCGGTGGCGTGGCCGGCCAGGTAGTGCTCCAGCGCGACGCGGATCGCCGCGTCCTCCGGGTCCCTGGCGGACGACGGGGCCTGCGCGGCGAGCGGCGCGGCCGCCGCGACGACGGCGAGCGAGAGCGCGAGACGACGGATCATGGGGGCTCCGGGTGGAGTGGATGCCCCATCGTACGGCGGCCCGGGGCCGCCGGCGCCGGCGCGCGACGGTCGCTGACCGATCCTTGACGCCCTCGCCACGTCTTCCGCGCGGCGCGCGGACGCGCGAACGTCCGCTCATGCCCGACGCCGAGCGGCTCACCTTCGCCATCGCGACGCCCGACGACGCCGACGCGGTCGCGCGCGTGCGCGTCGACGCCGCGCGCGACCTCACGGCGCGCCACGGCCACGGCCACTGGTCGGGCGAGGCGACGGCGCGCGGCGTGGTCGCGGGGATGCGCCAGGCGCGCATCTGGCTGGCGACGGTCGACGGCGCGCCCGCGGCGACGTTCCGCCTGAGCACGCGCAAGCCGTGGGCGATCGACCGCGCGCGCTTCGCGCCGTGCGCGCGGCCGCTCTACCTCACCGACATGGCGGTCGCGCCCGCGTGGCAGCGGCGCGGCGTCGGCCGGCGCTGCCTCGACGAGGCGCGCGCCGCGGCGCGCGCGTGGCCGGCCGGCGCGATCTGGCTCGACGCGTACGACGCGCCCGCCGGCGCCGGCGACTTCTACGCGCGCTGCGGCTTCCGCGAGGTCGCGCGCGCCGCCTATCGCGGCGTGCCGCTGCGCTACTTCGCCGACGTGCTCGACCGAGACCGATCGTCCCCGCCGCACGTTCGCGCGCCTCGCGGGTAGCAGCGCAGGTCCCTCACCCCCACGCCCATGCTCGACCGATTCCTGCACTGGCTCGGCGGCGTACGGCCGGAGCCCGCGACCGAGCGCTACGAGGTGCGCGGCATCGCGGTGGACGTCGAGAACACGCGGCCCGACATCGCGACCGCCGACGTGCTCGAACGGCTGGACGAGGCGCTGGCGCTGATCGAGACCTACCAGCCGTGGCGGCTCGCGCACCTGCGCCGCGATCTCGCGCGCATTCGCGTCGCGCGCTTCGCCTGCCGCGGCGCGTTCTTCGCCGACGACCGCACCTGCCTCACCGAGCTGACCTTCCTCGCGCGGCGCGACATCACCGCCGCGCCGGTCGCGTCGTCCATCCTGCACGAGGGGATGCACGCGCGCGTGCACGCGATGGGCGTGCGGCGCGACGCGGTCGGCCTCGCGCGCGAGGAGCGCCTCTGCCGCCGCGTGGAGCTCGAGTTCGGCCAGGCGCTGCCGCCCGCGCTGGGCGCGCCGGTGGTCGAGCGCGCGCTCGCGACGCTGCAGATGGCGGACGCCGATGTCGCGCCGTCGATCGACTGGAACGTCGCGGCGTCCCGCATCGACGCGGTGGATCGCGCGTCTGGCTGAGCCGACCGGCGGGCCGTACATTCGGTCCGCCGTCGACCCGAGCCGCGAGGTCCCCGTGTCCGCGTCGCGCACCACCGAGCCGCACCGCCTCGAGCCTCCGTCGGCGCCCCGCTCGACGGAGCCCCTCGCGTTCGGCCCCTACGTCGTCACCGGCCCGCTGGGCGAGGGCGGGATGGGCGTGGTGTACGCGGCCGAGCAGCTGGCGCCCATCCGGCGCCGCGTGGCCGTGAAGGTCCTGCGCAGCGGGATGGAGGCGGGCGTCCTCGTGCGCTTCGCCGCCGAGCGCCAGGCGCTGGCGCTCATGGAGCACCCGGCCATCGCGCGCGTCTACGACGCCGGCACGACGCCCGACGGGCGCCCGTACTTCGTCATGGAGTACGTCGAGGGGACGCCGATCGGCGAGTACTGCGCCACGCGCGCCCTCTCGACGCGCGAGCGGCTGCGGCTCTTCGTCGTCGTCTGCCAGGCGGTGCAGCACGCGCACCAGAAGGGGGTCATCCACCGCGACCTGAAGCCGTCGAACGTGCTCGTCAGCGAGCAGGGCGGCGCGCCGCTGCCGAAGGTGATCGACTTCGGCATCGCGAAGGCGGTGGACCGCCACCTCACCGGCGAGACGCTGACCACCGCGTTCGGCACCGTCGTCGGCACGCCCGCCTACATGAGCCCCGAGCAGGCCGAGGGCGGCGGCGTCGACGTCGACACGCGCACCGACGTGTACGCGCTCGGCGTGATGCTGTACGAGCTGCTCACCGGCGCGCTGCCGGTGGACCCGTCGGAGACCGGCCTGCTGCCGTTCATCGCGCAGCTGATGGCGCGCACCTCGGCCATCGCGGCGCCGAGCGCGCGCGTGCCGCACCGGCCCGAGCTCGCGCGCGAGCTGCGCGGCGACCTGGATGCGATCGTGCTCAAGGCGATGGCGCCCGAGCGCGAGCGCCGCTACCAGTCGGCGCAGGAGCTGGCGCTGGACCTGGAGCGGCACCTCGCGCGGCGGCCGGTCGCCGCGCGCCCGCCCTCGCTGGCGTACCGCTTCGGCAAGCTGGCGCGGCGCCGGCCGGCGGCGGTGGCGCTGGGCGTGTCGTCCGTCGTCTTCCTGCTCGGGCTGAGCGTCGTCACTACCGTGCAGGCGCGGCGCGTGGAGCGCGCGCGCGTGGTGGCCGAGCAGCGGCGCGGGCAGGCCGAGGCGCTCATCGGCTTCATGGTGGGCGACCTGCGCGAGCGCCTCGAGCCGATCGGCCGCCTCGCGATACTCGACGACGCGAACGACCGCGCGCTGGCGTACTTCGCCGCCGTGCCGACGGCCGAGCTGACGGGCGCGGAGCTGTACCGCCGCGTGCAGACGCTGTCGCAGATCGGGCAGGTGCGCGTCGCGCAGGGCCAGCTGCCCGCGGCGATGCCCGCGTTCCGGCGGTCGCTGGCCGAGGCGCGCGACCTGGCCGCGCGCGACTCCAACAACGGCGACTGGCAGAAGCAGCTCGGCGCGGGCCACTACTGGGTCGGCTACGTGCACTACCTGCAGGGCGCGCTCGATTCGGCGATGGCGCACTTCACGCCGTACCGCGCGATCGCGGAAGGGCTGGTGCGCCGCGCGCCCACGAACGCCGACTGGCTGCTGGAGCTGAGCTACGCGCACGGCAACATCGGCTCGGTGCGGCAGGCGCAGGGCGACTACGCGGGTGCGCTGGCCGCGTTCCGCTTCGCGCTCGGCGTGAAGGCGCGGCTGGTCGCGCTCGACTCGTCGAACGTCGAGTGGCGGCGCGCGCTCGGCAACAGCCACAACACCATCGGCGTCGTGTTCGCGCGCCTCGGGCCGCTGGACAGCGCGCTGGCGCACTATCGCGCGGACGTCGCGATCAAGCGCGCGCTCGCCGCGCGCGACACCAGCGACGCCACGCGGCAGCAGGCGCTCGCGACGGCGCTCAACTTCGCGGGCGCCGCCGCCGCGTCGCGCGGCGACGAGCCGGGCGCCCGCGCCCTCCACGACTCGGCGCGCCGCGTGTTCGGCGCGCTCGCCGCGCGCGATCCCGGCAACCGGCTCTGGCGGCAGGAGCTGGCGACGGGCGAGTCCAGCCTCGGTCGACTCGACGCGGCGCTCGGCCGCCGCGCGGAGGGGATCGCGCAGCTGCGCGACGCACGGCGCACGTACGCCGAGCTGGCGGCGCTCGACTCGAGCAACGTCGAGGTCCAGCAGCACGTCGCGCGCGCCGACCGGACGCTCGCGGCGCTCCACGTGGACGGCGGCGAGCTCGCCGCGGCGGGGCCGCACGTGCGCGCGGCGGCGGCGCGCCTGGCGGCGCTCGG
>CBHYLO010000181.1:0-8077 GCA_966128675.1 uncultured bacterium
GCTGCGCCTCGGGCAGCGGATACGTGCCCTCCTGCTCGATCGGGTTCTGCGTCGCCAGCACGAAGAACGGCTCCGGCAGCCGATGCGTCGTGCCGGCGGCGGTGACCGCGTGCTCCTGCATCGCCTGCAGCAGCGCGGCCTGCGTCTTCGGGGGGGCGCGGTTGATCTCGTCCGCCAGCACCATGTTGCCGAAGATCGGGCCGTTCACGAAGCGGAAGACGCGGCGCCCCGTGGCGTGGTCCTCCTCCAGGATCTCCGTCCCCGTGATGTCGCTCGGCATCAGGTCGGGCGTGAACTGCACGCGCGAGAACTGGAGGTCGAGCGCCTGCGCCACCGTCTGCACGAGCAGCGTCTTCGCGAGCCCCGGCACGCCCACCAGCAGCGCGTGCCCGCCGGCGAGCAGCGCGGTCAGCAGGTGATCCACGACCTCGTGCTGGCCGACGACGCGGCGGGCGATCTGGTCGGCCAGCGCGCGACGCGCGGCGGCCAGCTCGCGCAGCAGGGCGACGTCGTCGCCGGTGGCCTGCGGAGCCGTGGCGACGGAGGGCGGAGCGGAGGACATCGGCTTCGAGGTGAGGGTCGGGCCGAAATCAAAACGCGGGGCCGCCCGGATGACAGGGCGGCCCCGCGGGACCGGACGTTCAGGACGCGTCAGAAGGACGACGCGTCCGGCGCCGCGTGGTCAGTGCGCGGCGAGCTGCGTGGCCGAGCCGGCGGGCGGCGTCGCGGGCACCACGAACGCCGTCTGCTTCACGATCGGGTAGTTCTCGCTCCGCAGCTGCGCGACCACGGTGTAGCGCCCGGGCGTCGGCGCCGCCCAGCGCTCCGCGTACACCACGCTGTCGCCCGAGGCGAGCATCTTGGTCTGCATGTTCTGCGTGAACAGGCGCCCGCGGCTCCACCGCCACACCTCGCGCCCCGCGGCGTCGTAGACCACGAACTCCTTCGTCCGCCCGTCCGGGAAGGACAGCTCGACCCGGTGCTTGCCCGGATTCTCCACCGCGAGCGCGAACTCGACGCCGCCCTCCGTGTGGACCGACAGCGCCGCGCCGACCAGCGTGTCGCCGCGCGCACGGTGCGGGCGCGGCGCGTGGGCCGGACTCGCACTGGGCGTCTTCGCGGCGTCGGGCGCGCCGGGGCGCACGGTGGCGAGCAGCTCCCCACCGACGTGGGGGAGCGGACCGCCGCACGCGAAGATGGCCGCGGCGGCGGCGAGGAGGGGAAGGACGGCGAGTCGGCGATCCATGACGGGGCGGCGCGGCGGGGGCAGGAGAGCGCCGGGAGCGGGCCGATCGACCGTGTCGACCCTGGGAGCTGCCGGGCGGCAACCTACCGTTGTACGGACGAGCCGTCAACCGTTTGGTCACACCGTAAGTGAAGGCGATTCCTCGACTTGCACGCTCGATTTCTGTTCGGCCCCTGTTCGGGAAGGCGGGCTGATCTCGCTTGCGAAAAATTTCACAAGCGCTAGATTCCCGGCCGCGATGAACCCGGAGGCACAGGGCCCGACCGATCCCGAACGGCCGGGCCGAACGCCGGAAACGGCACCCGACACCGCCCCACGCCCGACGCCCGACGCCGACGGCGCGAGCGGTCTCGCGCTGGCCGGTCTGGGCTTCCAGTTCGCCGTCTCGCTCGTGGCGTTCTACTACCTCGGGCAGTGGCTCGACCGACGCTTCGGGACGGCGCCGGTCTTTTTGTTGGTCTGCATGCTCGCGGGCGCGGGCGCTTCCTTCTACGCCATGTACACGCAGCTCATGCGCGCACAGCGCCGCGCCGACGAGGCGCGCCGCGGGAATCGCGCGCCGTGACGACCATGACGACGGGGCGCGCGCTCGCGCTGTTCGCGCTCATCGCCGTGGCGGTCGTGGTGGTGGGCGGCTGGATCCTGACGCTGGTGTATCCGGGCGAGGCGGCCCGACGCGCCATCGTCGCCAGCGCGGTCGTCGCGTGCGTCGTGCAGCTGGTCGCGTTCGCGATCGCGCGGCGCGCGGCGCAGCGCTCCAACGCGGTGGCGGGATGGGGACTCGGCGCCCTGCTCCGGATGATGGTGTTCGCGCTCTACGCGCTGGTGCTGGTGAAGGCGCTCGGCCTCGTGTCGACGCCGGCGCTCATCAGCCTGGCGGTCTTCCTGTTCGTCTCCACGCTCGTCGAACCTCTGCTGCTGAACGTATGAGACTGTTCGGCTCTCTCGCGCTCGCTGCGTCGCTGGCCCTCGCGGGCGCGCCGGCGCGCGCGCAGGATGCCCACGGCGCCGCGCCCGCGGCCCCGACGGCCCAGCCCTCGGCGGTCGACACGTCGACGGCCAGCACGGTCGCCGGCACCTCCGCCGCGATCGGCACCGCCGAGCAGCACGGGGCGGCGCCGACGACCGTCGCGGACGTCGCGGCGCAGGGGCACGCCGCCTCGCCGGCGCAGGCGGTGGACATCATCACGCCGCACATCACCGACGCGCACGCGATCGAGTATCCGTGCCTCAGCGGCGACTACGCGATGCTGACGTGCGAGGCGCACCTGCCCACGGGCTGGATCGTGCCGATCGGGTCGTACCAGCTCGACCTGTCGCCGACCAAGCACGTCGTGATGATGCTGCTCGCCAGCCTGATCGCCTGCGTGGTGCTGATCGGCGCGGCGCGCGCGCACAAGCGCCACTCGCACGCCGCCGGCCACCCGAAGGGCTTCGCGGCCGGCATCGAGGCGATGGTGCTCTACATCCGCGACGAGGTCGCGCTGAAGAACCTCGGGCACCACGGCGAGAAGTACGTGCCGTTCATCCTGACGCTCTTCTTCTTCATCCTGTTCGCGAACCTGCTCGGCCTGATCCCGTACGGCTCGACGGCCACCGGCAACATCTCGGTGACCGCGATGCTCGCCGTCATCACCTTCCTGGTCGTGGAGTTCGCGGGCATGCGCGCGCAGGGGCTCGGCTACCTGAACACGATCTTCTACTGGAACAAGGATCTGCCGATCTACATGCGGATCCCGATGTTCCTGATCATGAGCCCGATCGAGCTGGTCGGAAAGATCGCGAAGCCGTTCGCGCTCGCGATCCGTCTGTTCGCCAACATGACGGCCGGGCACATCGTCGTGCTGGCGCTCATCGGCCTGATCTTCCTGTTCAAGAGCG
Source organism: uncultured bacterium (assembly GCA_966128675.1). Taxonomy (GTDB): domain Bacteria; phylum Gemmatimonadota; class Gemmatimonadetes; order Gemmatimonadales; family Gemmatimonadaceae; genus Roseisolibacter. The sequence goes on from CBHYLO010000181.1 coordinate 3,128, forward strand.
CCGCCTCGGGCGCGCCGTTCCTCGCCGCCTCGGCGATCATGGTGCTCGAGCTGTTCGTGGCGTTCCTGCAGGCGTTCATCTTCGCGCTGCTGTCGTCGGTGTTCATCGGCCAGATCCGCGAGGCCCATCACTGAGCGGCGCTTCGCGCCGCTCAGTGATCCTCATTGCCAGTCGTCGCGGCTGCTCGCCGCGACTCCCCGCGCCGGGCAGCGTCCGGCGTGGCGTACGAACTGAAGGCTCGTTGCATCAGTCGACGCGGGACCGCTCCACCCGCTGCGACACGTACCCGGCCGAGCGGCCGGGAAGGCTCGCTGGATCTCGCGATCCGATGGCGGGCAGCACGGCGGCGCAGCGATGCGCGCGGTGCGGAGCCACGGCACTTCCCGATTCCTCTTCAAAGACAATGTCGATCCTTCCCCTGCTCCAGGCGGCCGCCGAGACGGCCAGCGACAGCCGCGGTCTCATCTCCATCGGCGCCGGCCTTGGCGGCGGCCTCGCCGTGCTCGGCGCCGGCCTCGGCATCGGCAACATCGGTGGTCGCGCGGTCGAGGGCATGGCCCGTCAGCCCGAGGCGGCCGGCCGCATCCAGACCGCCGCGCTGATCCTCGCCGCCCTCATCGAGGGCGTGGCGCTCTTCGGCGCCGTGATCGCGTTCCAGCTCCAGGGCAAGGTCTGAGTTCAGCCGCGCGGCGGGGTGCCCTCGTGGCACCCCGTCGCGTGATCCCGGCGCGGGCTTCGGCGTCCGCCGCCTCCGCGCCCCTTCCAGAGTGACCCTCCGATGCGCACGCCCCTTCGCTCGCTCTCGCGTCCGCTGGCCCTCGCCGCCCTGAGCGCCGTCGCCGCCCGACCCGCCCTCGCGCAGGAGGCGGAGCACGGCGCCGCCGGCGCCGCGGCCGGCGGCGGGCTGCTCGACCCGCACGCGGGGCTGATGGTCTGGACGCTGCTGATCTTCGCCGTCCTCCTCTTCATCCTCACGAAGTTCGCGTTCAAGCCGCTGACCGCCGCCGTCGAGGCGCGCGAGAAGGCGCTCGAGGACGCGATCGCCGGCGCGAAGCGCGATCGGGAGGAGGCCCAGCGCCTGCTCGCCGAGCAGCGCGCGCAGCTCGAGGGCTCGCGCGGCGAGGCGCAGAAGCTGATCGCCGACGCGCGCGCCGCGGGCGAGAAGATGCGCGCCGACCTGCTGGAGCAGACGCGCCAGCAGCAGGCCGAGCTCCTCGACCGCGCCCGCCGCGACATCGACGCGGAGCGCGAGCGCGCGATCGCCGACCTGCGCCGCGAGGCGGTGGACCTCGCCCTCGCGGGCGCCTCCAAGGTCATCGAGCGCAACCTCGACGACGCGGGCAACCGCCAGCTGGTCGAGTCGTTCCTCGCCACGATCCCGACGAACGGGGCCCGCCGCTGATGCGCGACGCCACGATCGCCCGCAACTACGCGGACGTGCTGCTCTCCCTCGCCCGCAAGGGCGAGGACCCGCACGGCTGGGGGCGGATGGCGCGCGAGCTCGCCGAGTCGATCGAGGGCGACGCGAAGCTCCGCCGCTTCCTCGAGTCGCCGCGCGTCGCGGCCGACCGCAAGAACGAGGTGCTCGCCAAGGCGTTCCAGGACCGCTTCCCGCGCCTCCTCGTCCGCTACCTCCAGACGCTCGTGACGAAGGGGCGGCAGATGCTGCTCCCGCAGATCGTCACCGAGTACTACAACCTGCTGGACGAGGCCGAGGGGCGCGTGCACGCGCGCGTCACCACGGCGCGTCCGACGACGCCCGAGGACGAGGCCGCGATCGCGGCGCAGCTCACGCGCGCGTTCGGCAAGCAGGTCGTGCCGCACGTGGTCGTGAACCCGGCGATCCTCGGCGGCGTCGTGGTGAAGGTGGGCGACACCGTGATGGACGGCTCGGTGCGCCGTCGCCTGTCGATGCTGCGCGCCCGCATGACCGCGCGCTGATCGCGCTCGACGCACGATCCCGCACGACGCCGCGCGCCGGCCGCCCTCCGAGGGTGGCCGGCGCGCAGTCGTTTCGGGCCCGCACCGGCGCCCGCGCGCCTTGACACCCCGCGAGCCCGGCGCGCGCGTCGACCGTACGGCGGGACGCGCCCGCGTCCGCCGTCGCTCGGTCCAGACCGCCGGAGGACCCGTCGTGGCGACGTTCCCGCGCTTCCGCGTTCGTCTGCTCGCGCTCTCGTGCGCCCTGCCGCTCGCCGCGGCGACGCTGCCCGCCCAGACCAGCGCGCAGCCCGTCGCGGTCACGACGTCCGCATCCCCACGGCCGCCCGTGGCCGAGCGCGTGCCGCGCGTCGACACGCTGCACGGCGAAGTGCGCGCGGACGACTACTTCTGGCTCAAGCAGAAGCGCGACCCGAAGGTCCTCGCGTACCTCGAGGCCGAGAACGCGTACACGGATGCGATGACCGCGCACACCGCGGCGCTGCGCGACACGCTCTACCGCGAGATGCTCGGCCGGCTGAAGCAGACCGACCTCTCGGTGCCGTACCGCGACAACGGCTACTGGTACTACACGCGGACCGAGGAGGGGAAGGCGTACCCGATCATCGGCCGGCGGAAGGGGACGATGGCCGCGCCGGAGGAGATCGTCCTGGACCAGAACGCGCTCGCGGCGGGGAAGCGGTTCCACGCGCTGGGCGGGTGGGACGTGAGCCCCGACGGCCAGCGGCTGCTCTACCTGCAGGACACGACCGCGTTCCGCGAGTACACGCTCTACGTGAAGGACCTGCCGTCGGGCCGGCTGGTGGACTCGATCCCGAACGTGTGGAACGGGACCGCGTGGGCCGACGACAACCGCACCTTCTTCTACATGACCGCGGACTCCGCCAAGCGCGGCAACGCGGTGTGGCGGCACGTCACGGGCGGGCCGCGCGGCGGGGACGTGAACGTCTTCCGCGAGGACTCGGTCCTCTACAACGTCTCCGTCTACCGCTCGCGCAACGGGCGGCACGTGCTGATCCCGACGTCGAGCTTCACGACGTCGGAGTGGCGCACGATCCCGACCGCCGCGCCGACCACGGCGCCGCGGCTCGTCGCCGCGCGGCGCGAGGGCGTCGAGTACGACGTCGAGCCGGTGGACGGCGCGTTCCTCATCCGCACCAACGCCGACGGCGCCCGCAACTTCAAGGTCGTCCGCGCGCCCGAGCGCGATCCGTCGCCGCGCAACTGGGCGGACTGGGTCCCGCACCGCGACTCGGCCTTCGTCGAGGGCGTCGACGCGTTCCGGGGGTTCGTCGTCGTGCAGGAGCGCACGAGCGGGATCCGGCGCGTGCGCATCCACGATCCCGCGACCGGCGCCGCGCACACGGTCGCGATGCCCGAGGAGGCGTACGGCGTGTTCGCGAGCGCGAACGCGGAGTACGACACGCCGACCTACCGGCTCAGCTACTCGTCGCTGGTGACGCCGAGCACCGTCTACGACTACCACGTGGCGGAGCGGCGGCTGGAGGTGCGGAAGCGCACCGAGGTGCCGACGTACGACCCGTCGCGCTACGAGGTGCGGCGCGCGATGGCGCCGGCGCGCGACGGCACGCCCGTGCCGGTGTCGATCCTCATGCGAAAGGGGACCGCGCTCGACGGCCGGAGTCCGCTGCTGCTCTACGCCTACGGGTCGTACGGCGCGACCACCGAGCCGACGTTCCGGTCGTCGGTGTTCAGCCTCGTCGACCGCGGCTTCGTGTACGCGATCGCGCACATCCGCGGCGGGCAGGAGATGGGGCGCGGCTGGTACGACGACGGCAAGATGCTGAAGAAGCGGAACACCTTCTTCGACTTCGAGGACGTCGCCGACTGGCTCGTGCAGTCGCGCTACACGTCGGTGGACCGGCTGGTCGCCAACGGCGGCAGCGCCGGCGGCCTGCTGATGGGCGTCGTCGCCAACGAGCGCCCGGAGCTGTTCCGCGCGATCGTCGCCGACGTGCCGTTCGTGGACGTCATCAACACGATGCTCGACGCGTCGCTGCCGCTCACCGCGCAGGAGTGGCTGCAGTGGGGCAACCCGCAGCGGAAGGCCGAGTACGAGTACCTGAAGACGTACTCGCCCTACGACAACGTGCGGGCGCAGCGCTATCCGTGGCTGCTCGTCACCAGCTCGCTGAACGACTCGCAGGTCGGCTTCCACGAGCCGACCAAGTGGGTCGCCAAGCTCCGCACGCTGAAGACCGACGGCAACCCGTTGCTGCTGCGCATGAGCATGGCGGGCGGCCACGGCGGCAGCTCGGGGCGCTACGACCAGCTGCGCGAGCAGGCCTTCCGCTACGCCTTCATGCTGGACGCGGTGGGCCTGGCGGGGCGGGCAGGTGCGGCGCGGGCGGCCTTCACGCCCTGAGCGCCGCCGGCCGGTGCGGCGGGGCGCGGCGGCCGGGTAGATTGCGCCGACCTGAACCCGGACCCGATGCTCGCCGTCCTCCCGCTCCTGCTCGCGCTCCAGCAGCTCCCCGCGTCGTCGCCGGCGCCCGACCTCTCGCAGACGTTCGCGGGGAAGCCCGCCGCGCCGTCGCGCACCTCGCCGGCGAACGGCGACACCGTCGGCTACTGGCAGCAGCGCGCCGACTACCGCATCGTCGCGCGGCTCGACGAGCGGAAGCAGGCGGTCGTCGCGACCGCGCGGATGACCTACGTCAACGCGTCGCCCGATACGCTGCGCGAGCTGTTCGTGCACCAGCACCTGAACGCCTTCCGGCCGGGCTCCAAGTGGAGCGCGACCGACGAGAAGGAGGGGCGCGTGCGCTTCCAGCGGCTTTCGGAGCCGGCGTACGCGTACGAGCGCTTCACCGCCACGCCGACGATCGATCCCTCGCCTGGCTCGGGACAGGCTCCCACGCCGGTGCGCGTGGAGTACCCGGGCTCGCCCGACAGCACCGTCGTGCGGCTCGTGCTTCCGCGGCCGCTCGCGCCACGCGACTCGCTCGTCGCGACGTTCGCGTGGGAGGCGCGACCGTCCACGGTCGC
>CBHYLO010000182.1:0-8075 GCA_966128675.1 uncultured bacterium
CTCCGCGAGCGTGCGCACCAGCCCCATGACGCGGCCATCCGGCGCGAAGCGCAGCCGCGCCTCGCGCGTGTTGCCGGGCTCGAACAGCCGCACCTCCCACGCGTAGAGCGCGACCTCGCGCCCCTGCGCCAGCGCGCGCACCGAGTCGGGCCCGCCCGCGGCGAGGTCCACGTAGGTCGCGAGCTGCTCGTCGTTGTCGAAGCGCGCCGCGGCGCGCGCGCCCGCCGGCGCGAGGCCGTCGCGGGCGGCCAGCGCACGCGCGCGCGCGATCGCCTCCTCGCGCGACAGGCGCAGCCCGACGTCCACCAGCGGGTAGGCGCGCTCGAAGACGGCCAGCGTGACGAGCGCGAGGACGAGCGCGGCGACGACGGCGGCCGCGGCGGCGCGCCACGCGCGGCGCGCGCTGGGTTGCGTGCTGGGTCGCGCGGTGGGTTCGGTCATGGCAGGAGGCGGGCGGGACGGGGGATGGCCGACGATGCCCCGCGCGCCCGCCCGCCGCAACTACTCCTGCCTACTCGTCCACGGCCTCGCTCAGCTCCGCGAACGTCGCGTCGTCCAGCGTCAGCGCCGCGGCGGCGACGTTCTCCTCCAGGTGCGCGACGCGCGACGTGCCCGGGATCGGCAGCATGACGGCCGAGCGGCGCAGCAGCCACGCGAGCGCGACCTGCGCGGGCGTCGCGTGCAGCCGCGCGGCGGCGCGCGCCAGCGGCCCGCCCTCGTCCGCGAGCTTGCCGGTGAGCAGCGGATACCACGGGATGAAGCCGATCCCCTGCCCCTCGCAGTGCTCCAGCACGCGCTCCGCCTCGCGCTCGGCCAGGTTGTAGCGGTTCTGCACCGTGACGATGGGCACGACGCGGCGCGCGGCCTCGATCTGCGCGACGCTCACCTCCGACAGCCCGAGATGCCGCACGAGCCCCTCGCGCTGCAGCTCGGCCATCATCCCGAACTGCTCGTCGGCCGGCACCTTGTGGTCGATGCGATGGAGCTGCCAGAGGTCGATGCGCTCCACCTTCAGGCGCCGCAGGCTCCCCTCGCACTGCGCGCGCAGGTGGTCGGGGCGGCCGTTGGTGACCCACTTCCCGGGCCCGGGCCGCTCGAAGCCGGCCTTGGTCGCGATCACGAGCCCCGCGGGATACGGATGCAGCGCCTCGGCGATCAGCGCCTCGCTCACGTCCGGGCCGTACGAGTCGGCGGTGTCGATGAAGTCGACGCCGAGCGCGACGCAGCGCCGCAGCACGCGGACCGCCTCGTCGTGGTCGCGCGGCGGGCCGAACACGCCGGGCCCGGTGATCTGCATCGCGCCGTAGCCGAGGCGGTGCACCGGCAGGTCGCCGCCGATGGCGAAGGTGCCGCTCTCGGCGGCGGAGACGTCGCGCGTGGTCATGATCGGGATGCGGGAGGATGGACGAAGGAGCGCCCCACCGCGCAAGAAGCGGACTGCTTAGCTTCCACGGCGACGCCTACCCCGACGCCGACCCGAGAGATGACGCTGCGCCTCGCGCTCGTGCAGATGACGGTGACCGACGGCGCGCCGGACGAGAACGTCGCGCGCGCCGCGGCGCTCGTGACCGCGGCGCCGCCCGCCGACGTGTACCTGCTGCCCGAGCTGTTCACGACGGGCTACGCGCACGACACGTGGGCCGACGCGGCGCGCGGCGCGGCGCGCACGCTCGACGCGCTGCAGCAGCTCGCGGACGCGCGCGACGCGTGGATCGGCGGCAGCTTCGTCGCCGCGACGGCGGACGGCGGGATCGCCAACCGGATGCACCTGCTGTCGCCGCGCGGCGCGTCGCAGTCGTCGGCGCTGGTGACGTACGACAAGGCGCACCTCTTCCCGCCGATGGGCGAGCCGGAGCGGCTGGTGGCGGGCGCGGCGCGGGTGCGCACGCGCGTGGGGCGCGGCGACGCGGCGGCGGACGCGGCGCTCAGCATCTGCTTCGACCTGCGCTTCCCCGAGCACTACCGCCGCGACGCCGCCGACGGCGCGACGCTCTTCCTGTGCGTGGCCGAGTGGCCGGATCCGCGCGGCGACACGCTGCGGCTGCTGGCGCGCGCCCGCGCGGCGGAGAACCAGGCGTGGCTGGCGCTGTGCAACCGCGTGGGCGCGGCCGCGGACGGGAGCACGTTCCCGGGCGGCTCGTGCGTCGTCGCGCCCGACGGCACCGTCGTCGCCGACGCGGGCGACGCCATGGACGCGGTGGTCGTCGCGGACGTCGACGTGCATGTCGCGCTCCGGGCGCGGGCGGCGTTTCCGGTGCTGCCGCTGCGCGTGCCCGGCGTCGATCACTGACGGCTGCGGATCCTCGCGCAGGACCCGAACGGCCAACTTCAGACAGGATTACCAGGATTTACAGGATTCGCCCCTCGCGGTGTGAAGCTCCATGCATGATGCGGAGCCCATCCTGTAAATCCTGTCAATCCTGTCCAATGCTTTTCGCACTTCCGGGTCCGGCGGGCACCGGTCAGGTCGCGGCCTTCCCCAGCACGCGCGCGAACACCTCCGTCGCCGCGCGCATCTCGTCCATCGTGCCGATGGACACGCGCGCGTGCGTGGCCAGCGGCGGGAACGGGCGGCCGACGAGGATCTGCTGCGCGCGGCACGCGTCCTGGAACGCCTTCGGGTCGCGGCGGATGTCGACCATCACGAAGTTCGCCTGCGACGGCGTGACCGCGTAGCCGCGCGACGCGAAGAAGCGCGTCGTGTACTCGCGCGCCTCGCCGTTCAGGCGCCGCTCGCGCGCGGCCAGGTCGCGGTCGCCGAGCGATGCCAGCGCCGCCGTCGCGCCCAGCACGTTGACGTTGATGCCGAGTGAGTGCCGCGCCATCGCCTTGATCGTCTCGGGGCGCGCCATCGCGTAGCCCACGCGCAGCCCCGCCATCCCGTGCGCCTTGGAGAAGGTGCGCACCACCAGCACGCCCGGCGTCTCGAGCGCCAGCGGGAGGGCGGTCGCGTACGCGGGATCGTCCACGTACTCGTGGTACGCCTCGTCGATCAGCACCGCGGCGTCGGGCGCGTCGCGCTTCACGCGGCGCACGAAGTCGGCGATCGCCGTCGCGGGATACAGCGTGCCCGTGGGGTTGTTCGGGTTGCACACGAACACCAGCCCCGCGCCGCCGGCCTGCGCGGCCATCGTCGGCAGGTCGAGCCGCAGGTCGCCGAGCACCGGGATCGCGCGCACCGGCACGCCCAGCACGCGCGCGCGGTCGGCCGCGTCCTCGAACGTCGGCGCGGCGGTCACGAGCGCCTTCGACGGCGACGTGAACGTGTCCACCGCCACGCGCAGCACCTCGCTCGACCCGCAGCCGAGGAGCACGTGGTCGACCGGGACGCCGTTGGCCTTCGCGATCGCCTCGCGCAGCGCGGTGGCCTGCGCGAACGGGTAGCGCGACGAGCCGGCCAGCGCCTCGCGCAGCGCGCGCAGCGCGACCTCCGACGGGCCGCGCGGGTTCTCGTTGCTACTGAGCTTGATGACGTCCGGCAGCGCGAGCCCCGCGTGGTCCGCCGTGTCGAGCGCGCCCGCCCGCCGCAGCTCGGCCGCCAGCGCCTCGCGCCCGCGTCCGCCGATGAGCGAGGCCGAGACCATGCCCGCTCCGGAGAGCCCGAGCGAGCGGACGAACGAGCGGCGCGAGAGCGGCATGGGCGGGGCGGCGAGGGTACGCGCGGGTGGGAGCCGGACGGCGCGACGACAGTACGGCGCGGGCGCGGGCGCGGCAACCGCGCGGGCGGGCGTACGGGCGGGACGCGGGCGGGCGCGCGGGCGGGCGCGCGGCACGCTCGTGCTCGCGGCCCACGGCAGCCGGCCGTACCTTGGCGCCATGGACTTCGTGACGACGTCCCCCGCCGGCGCGCGCCCCGCGTTCGCGCCGTCCGCGCACGCCGACGCGCCGCCGGCGCCGACGCGCGTGCAGGTCACCGGCCCGCTGCACGGGCTGCGGATGCCGGACGCCTGCGCCGCCTGCGGCACGCCCGCGCGCGGCACGCTGCGGGTGGAGAAGATGTTCCGGCGCACCTACAGCGAGTCGCCGTCGCGCTGGTTCTTCGACGCGCTCGACGTGCCGTTCTGCGACGCCTGCCGCGCCGCGCACGCGCGCGAGCTCGCGCCCGTCGACCGCGCGATGCTGCGGAAGCTGCGCTGGCGCTTCGTGGGGCGGATCCTGCCCTACGTGATCCCGATCGCCGTCATCCTCTGGATGATCCCGAAGGCGCTGGCGCCGCTGCTGCGCGAGCTGACGCGCGACTCGGCCGGGCTGCGGACCGCCGGCGGCGAGTGGAACTACGGGCTGCTGTTCGGCGCGGGGATCGTGGCGTTCTTCGGCTTCTGCCTGTTCGGCTTCCTGGTGCTCGTGAACCGCGCGCGCCACGACCTGACCGCCGCGTACGCGGGCGATCCGGACGACACGTACATTCGGCGCGAGCGCGTGCTGTTCGGGCGCAACGCGGTCTTCCCCGGCCCGCCGACGTCGGTGCTGGCCGCCGCGAACTACACCGACGACCAGTCGGAGCTGTTCGAGCCCGACCGGCGCACGTACACGTTCCGCGATCCGGTGTTCGCGGCGCAGTTCGCGGCGCTCAACGCCGACCGGGTGTGGAGCGGGCGGTCGCCGCGCGCCCGCTGGGCGCGGCGCACGCGCCGCGTGCTGTTCGGCGCGTTCCTCGTGGTCGCGGGGCTCGCGATCCTGAACGACTGGACGGGCGGCGCGCTGTGGCGCGCGGTGATGGAGTACTTCCCCTGAGGCCGGCCCTGAACGACGACGACCGGACAGGATGCACGGGATGACCGGGAGGCTCCGCGTGGCGCGCGGCTCCAACCGCCGGTGCGGAGCCTCCTGGTCCTCCTGTCATCCTGTCTGCTATTCCGAGAATCCGCGTGCGGCCGACCCGTGGTGTGCCCGTCGGAGGTCGGCGAACGAGGCGTTCGGATCCTCCGGATGTGAACGGATCATCCGGATCGCTCCTCGTCGAACATGGCGCGTCGCCACCACGCGGAGGGATCCGCAGCATCCGGCTCATCCGGAGCATCCGTATCCTTCCCGAGAGTCGGAAGGGGTCCGGGGCGTCAGAGCCAGCGGCGTACGCGCGCGCGGTAGGCGCGGTACGCGTCGCCGAACTTCGCCTCCAGGTAGCGCTCCTCGCGCGCGATGACGCCGACCTGCACGAGCGCGAGCAGCGCGGGCACCAGGAGCAGCGCGACGCCGCTGTCCGTCGCCAGCGCGAGCGCCAGGTAGATCAGCGTCATCCCGAGGTACATCGGGTTGCGCGTGAACCGGTACACGCCGTCCGCGACGACGGTGGTGGACGGCTTCCACGGCTCCGGGTTCGTGCGCGCCGCGCGGAAGCGGACGAGCGCGCCCGCGAGCAGCGCGATCGCGAGCACCAGCAGCACCACCGCCGCGCCCAGCCGCGCGGGGCGCGGCATTCCGGTGGGCACGCGGCGCACGAAGCGCTCGATCGCGAGCGCGACGCCCAGCATCCCGAGGAAGAGCAGCGGCGGCGGTGCGAGCACGCCGGGATTGTCGCGGTCGGGAGCCATGCGCAACGCTACCGCGCGGTCGCGCTAGTTTCCACACGCCGCCAACCCGGAGCGATGCACGTGGCGTGGTTCATCCTGTTCGTCGCCGGCCTGTTCGAGGTCGGCTGGGCCGTGGGGCTCAAGTACGCGGAAGGGTTCACGCGCCTCTGGCCCTCCGTCGGCACCGCCGTCGCGCTCGTGCTCAGCATGGGGCTCCTGGGCGTCGCGCTGCGCACGCTGCCGCTGGGCACCGCCTACGCCGTGTGGACCGGCATCGGCACCGTGGGCACCGCGGTGCTCGGGATCGTGCTGTTCCGCGAGCCGGCGACGGCCGCCCGACTGGCGTGCATCGGGCTGATCGTCGCCGGCATCGTGGGCCTCAAGGTGCTCGCGCCGCGCTGATCACCGCGTCAGCGCGCGGCCGCACGCCGCCGCGCGCCGACGCCGGCCACGCCCAGCAGCCCCGCGCCGAGCAGCACGACGGTCGACGGCTCGGGCACGGTGCTCGTGGGGCTCGCGACGAGGCCGAACGTCGTCACCAGCCCCGTCGCGTCGCCGCCCGCCACGCCGCCCTGCACGTACGCGCGGCTGATGACGGTGCCGCCGTTGTCGGACGCGTAGCTCGCCCAGCCGCCGACCTCCGCGCCCACCTGCCCGTCCACCAGGATGTCGAGCAGCAGGTTGCCCGCGGCCGGATCGAAGGCGAACGGCGTGAGCCCCGTGAACGTCAGCACCGGCGGCGCCGCCGGCCCGATGCCGAAGCTGCGCGCGGCGAACGTCGTCAGCGCGCCCGCGACGTTGGCGTCGAGCGACGCGTTCAGCGCGCCCACCGGCGCGGCCGTGTACCCGAGCCGCACGGTGTACGTGACCGGCGACAGGAACGAGTTCGGCGCGGAGCCGAGCAGGAACGCGAGCGACGTGATCTGCACCGGACCGCCGAACGCGCCGCCCGCGTACACCTGCTGGTAGCGCGAGACGTCGAAGTCGCAGCCGAACGGGATGCAGTTCGCGTTCTGGACGGTGCCGACGGTCACCTGCTGCGCGCCCGCGGGCGCGGCGAGGACCGGAGCGGCGAGGACGGCCAGCGTGGAGAGCGTGAGGAACGGCCGCGGCGTGCGCATGGCGTGAGGTCGGTGTGGGGACGTCGGCGCGCGGACGTCGCGCGCCGACGCATCATGTCCCTTCCGTCACACGCTCACATGGGTCGATTTCCCCGTGGCGCGCGCCCCACACGCCCGGCGTCCGCCGTCGGCGTCGACCGCGCTCAGTCGCCGGTCGCCGCCTTCTGCACCCGCGGCACCACGCCGCGCTGCAGGCGCGCCGCCGTCGCCTCGGCGCCGCGCAGCGCGCGCAGCACGTTCTCGCCGGCCAGCTTGCGCAGCTCCGCCTCGGTCCAGCCGCGGCGCGCCAGCTCGGCGAACAGCGCGGGATACTTGGAGACGTCCTCAAGGCCGACGATCGTCTCGGTGATCCCGTCGAAGTCGCCGCCGATGCCGACGTGGTCGATGCCCGCGACCTTGCGCACGTGCTCGATGTGGTCGGCCACCTGCGCCAGCGTCACCTTCGGGCGCGGATGCGACGCCTGCCACGCGGTCACGCCCGCGCGCACCGCCGCCGTGTCGGCGCCGGCCTGCGCGCGCAGCCGCGCGATCTCCGCCTGCTGCGCGCGGTCGTACGCGATCACCTCGGCCGAGATGAACTGCGGGACGAACGTCACCATCACCACGCCGCCGTTCCGCGGCAGCCGCGCGAGGATCGAGTCGGGCACGTTGCGCGGGTGGTCGGCGATCCCGCGCGCCGCGGAGTGCGAGAAGATCACCGGCGCCTGCGCGACGTCGAGCGCGTCGCTCATCGTCCCCGGCGACACGTGCGACAGGTCGACGAGCATGCCGAGGCGGTTCATCTCGCGCACGACGTCGCGGCCGAAGTCCGTGAGGCCGCCGTGCCGCGCGCTGTCCAGCGCCGCGTCCGCCCAGTCGAGCGTCACGTTGTGCGTCAGCGTCATGTAGCGCACGCCGAGGTCGTAGTACGTGCGCAGCGCGCCGAGCGAGTTCTCGATCGCGTGGCCGCCCTCCATGCCGAGGAACGACGCGATCTTGCCGGCGCGCCGCGCGGGCGCGACGTCGGCCGCGCGCGTGGCGAACGCGAGGCGGTCGGGATACTTCGCGATCACGCGGCGCGCGATGTCGATCTGCTCCAGCTGCACGCGCGCGTAGCCGGGCGTGCTGGCGACCTTGCCGTGCCGGCCGTACGCGCCGTCGACCGGCTCGCCGGGGATGTAGACGGACCAGAACTGCGCGCCGAGCATGCCCTGCTGCAGGCGCGCGAAGTCGGTGTGGCCCTTCGTGCGCGTGCGCAGGTCGTAGGCGTCGACGTCGAGCGCCGCGGGGAGCGAGTCGCCCCACACGCCGCGCGCGTCCTCGACGTTGGCGTTGGGCGTCGCCTCGCGGATGGCCCACGGCAGGTCGTTGTGCCCGTCGGTGAGCGGCGCGGCGCGCAGCGCGCGTTCGGCGCGCGCGCGGTCGGCGGCGGACGGCGCGGGCGCGGCGGGCGCGGCGGGCGCGG
>CBHYLO010000183.1:0-8066 GCA_966128675.1 uncultured bacterium
CCCTGCCGGCCCCCCGGCCCCCGCGCCCTGTTTTTGTGACTTCTTTTTCCCGGCGCTAGCGCCCCCACCGCGGCCCGCGGGGCCCGGCCCCGCGCGGCGGCCCACGCCGCGCTCTCCGCGCGCGCGCCGAGCGCGGCGCGCGCGATGGCGTGCACGGCGTCGCGCACCAGCCACGCGGTGACGCCGAGCCGACGCGCGGCGATCGCCGCGTCGAGCCTGTCGTCGACGTCGCGCGCCGGCGCCGCGGCGCGGCGGCCGAGCGCCAGCCAGTCGTCGTGCGACAGCCGCTCCAGCCGGTCGAGGAAGGCCGCGCAGCGGGCCGCGGCGGCCGGGTCGCAGGCCGCGAGCTCCCAGCGGGACGTGTGGGAGCGGGCGTGGGTGGGGCGGGCGAGGCGGGCTGGCGTCACGGGAGACCTCCGGTGCCGATCAGAGTACCGGCGCCGGCATCAAGGCCGCGTGAAGGACGGCGGCCGCGCGCATAAAAAGGTCATGAAATCGGGGGCGCCGTCCTCCGTCCCGGAACGCGCCGGCGCAGATTGCGGGAGTCCGCGCGCCCCGTCCCGTCCGCCATCGCCTCGTGCTCGCCGGCACCCTCCTCGCGCTCGTCATCGACGACGAGCCGCAGATCCGCCGCGTGGTCGGCAATGCGCTGACCGCCGCGCCGCTCGTCGTCCCCGGCGCGCCGGAGGAGGACGGCCTCGCGGTGCGCGTGCTCGAGTCGGGCACCGGACGCGCGGGCGTCGACCTCGTGGCGGCCGAGGCGCCGGGGCTCGTGATCCTCGACCTCGGGCTGCCCGACATGAACGGGATCGACGTCTGCCGCGAGATCCGGCGCTGGTCCGCGGTGCCGATCATCGTGCTCTCGGCGCGGCACGCGGACACCGAGAAGGCCGCGCTGCTGGACGCGGGCGCGGACGACTACATGACCAAGCCGTTCAGCACCGTGGAGCTGCTGGCGCGGGTGCGCACGCAGCTCCGCCGCGCGCGTGCCGACCGTCGCGAGGACGCGGCGGTGGTGACGTTCGGCGACGTCGCGGTCGACCTGCAGCGCCGGCGCGTGGAGCGCGGCGGCGCGCTGCTGCACCTCACGCCCACCGAGTGGGCGCTGCTGCGCACGCTGGTGGGCCATCCGCGGCAGACGCTCACGCACCGGCAGCTCTTCCACGCCGTGTGGGGCAACGCGGGCGGCGACGCGCAGCAGTACCTGCGCGTGTACGTCGGCCACCTGCGCCGCAAGATCGAGGGCGATCCGGTGCGCCCGCGCTTCATCCAGACGGAGCCGGGCGTCGGCTACCGCTTCGAGCCCGACGGGACGATGCCCGCGTGAGCCGCGCGCCGGCGGGCCGCGCGCTGCGGCAGTGGGTCGCGTGGCTGGCGGTGCTGGCCGCGCTCACCGTCGGCATGCTGTCGGTGCGCGACCGCCTCGACAAGGCGCACGTCGCGCTCGGCTTCCTCCTCGTGGTGCTCGGCGCGAGCGCGGCGGCGGGGCGCGCGCTCGGCCTCACGGTCGCGGCGGCGGCGTTCGTCGCGTTCAACCTCTACTTCCTGCCGCCGTACCACACGCCCGTCATCGCCGACCCGCTGGACTGGCTGGTGCTGCTGGCGTTCCTCGTGACGAGCATCGTCGCGGCGCAGCTGCTGTACCGCGCGAACGCCACCGCCGACGCCGCGCTGCGCCGCGCCGGGGAGTTCGCCCGCCGGGCCACGCTGGGCGCGGCGCCGCTGCGGGCCCCCTCCGCCGACGCGGCGCTGCAGGCGATCGTGGTGGTGATCCGCACGACGGTCGGCGTCGACGCGTGCGAGGTGTTCCGGCGCGGGCAGGTGGACGAGGGGCCCGCCGGTGGCCTCGTGGGCTGGGTGGTGCGGCACGGGCGCAGCGCCGCCGAGCTGTCGGACGGCACGGTGCGCATGGCGCCGGGCGGCGGCGGCCCCGCCGCGACGACGGCCGGCATCGATTACGTGGTGCACGGCCCCGAGGCGCTGCCGGGATGGCGCGGCGCGCGCCGCCGCGACGGGCGCGACGCGACCCGCGACGTCCGCGCGCTGCTGCTGCCGCTCGTGGTGCGCGAGCAGACGGTGGGCGTGCTGCGCATCGCGTCGTCGGCCGGCGTGTCGCTCTCCGCCGAGGCGGCGCGCCTGCTGGTCGCGCTCGCGTACTACGCCGCGCTGGGCGTCGAGCGCGTGCGGCTGGTGGAGACGGCCGAGCGCGCGGAGGCGGAGCGGCGCGTCGAGTCGCTGCGCAGCGCGCTGCTGATGGCGGTGTCGCACGACCTGCGCACGCCGCTGACGACCATCAAGGGCATCGCGCACGAGGTGGCGACGGGCGCGAGCCCCGCGCGGGCCGCGATCATCGAGGCCGAGGCGGACCGGCTGAACGCGCTCGTCGGCGACCTGCTGGACCTGTCGCGCATCCAGGCGGGCGCCGTGTCGCCGAACGTCGCGGTGAACACGGCGGACGAGCTGGTGGGCGCGGCGCTGCAGCGGGCCGCGGGCGCGCTGGGCGATCGCCCGGTCGTGGTGGACCTCCCGCCGGACGAGCTGCTCGCGGGCCGCTTCGACTTCACGCAGGCGCTGCGCGTGCTCGTGAACCTGCTGGAGAACGCGGCGAAGTACGCGCCGGCCGGCACGCCGGTGACGATCCGCGCGCGGCGCGAGGGCGCGGCGCTCGTGCTCACGGTGCTGGACCACGGGCCCGGCGTGCCGGAGTCCGAGCGCGAGCGCATCTTCGAGCCGTTCCACCGCCCGCCCGGCACGCCGCCCGACGTGCGCGGCACGGGCCTCGGCCTGTCGATCGCGCGCGGGCTGGCGGCCGCGCAGCAGGGCACCGTGCGCTACGAGCCGCGCACCGGCGGCGGCTCGGCGTTCGTGTTCGCGCTGCCGGCCACCGACGCGGTGCTGCCGGAGGACGACGCCGACAGCGCGCCCACGTCGTCGGCCGGCTGATCGGACGGCCGCGGCGCGGTCGCGGCGCGCAGGTACAGCCAGCCGACGACGCCCGTGACGGCCGACGCCGCGAGCACGCCGATCTTGGCCGCGTCGAGCAGCGCCTGGCCGTCCGCCGTCGGCGGGAACGCGAGGCCGGCGATGAACAGCGCCATCGTGAAGCCGATGCCGCCGAGGATCCCGACGCCGGCGAGCGCGCGCCAGGTGGCGCCGCGCGGCAGCGCGCCCACGCCCATGCGCACGGCCAGCCACGAGAAGAGGAAGATCCCGACCGGCTTGCCGAGCAGCAGCCCGAGCGCCGCGCCCAGCGTCACCGCGCCGGCCGCGCCGCCGCCGCGCAGCGCGCCCAGGTCCAGCGTCACGCCCGCGTTGGCGAGCGCGAACAGCGGCATGATGCCGAACGACACGATGCCGTGCAGCGCGTGCTCCAGCCGGATGAGCGGCGGCTGCGCCTGCTCGCAGAGCGTCTCCAGCGCCTCGATCGTGCGGTGGTGCTCGCTGTTGGAGAGGATCGTGACGTCGGGCTCGGTCTCGGTGACGTGCGCCGCCGCGTCGAACTCCTCCAGCGTGTGGCGCGCGCGCGCGAGGAACTGCCGCTCGTCGATGCGGGTCCGCACCGGGATCGTGAAGGCGAGCAGCACGCCGGCCACGGTGGCGTGCACGCCGGAGACGAGGACGGCCGCCCACAGCGCGAGCCCGATCGCGCCGTAGGCCCACGGCCGGCGCACGCCGGCGCGGTTGGCGCCCGCGGCGAGCAGCAGCAGCACGGCCGACGCGGCCAGCGCCCCGACGTTCACGCTGCCGGAGTAGAAGACCGCGATCACCAGCACCGCGCCGATGTCGTCCGCGATCGCCAGCGCCGCGAGGAACACCTTGAGCCCGACCGGCACGCGGTCCCCCAGCAGCGCGAGCACGCCGAGCGCGAACGCGATGTCGGTGGCCATGGGGATGCCCCAGCCGGGGGCGCCCACGCCGCGGGCGTTGAGCAGCGCGTAGATGCCCGCCGGCACGATCATCCCGCCGAGCGCGGCGACCAGCGGCAGCGCCGCGCCGCGCGCCGACGACAGCTCGCCGGCCAGCACCTCGCGCTTGATCTCGAGCCCCACCACGAAGAAGAAGACGGCCATCAGGCCGTCGTTCACGAGGTAGTGGAGCGTCGCGCGCCACTCGGCCGCGCCGATCGTCAGCGCCAGCGGCGTCTCCCACAGGTGGTGGTAGGCGCCGGCCCAGGGCGAGTTCGCCCACGCGATGGCGACGACCGCGGCGGCCAGCAGCACGATGCCGCTGGACGCCTGCAGCCGCGCGAACTGCCGGAAGGGCGCGAGCACGCGCTCGACGAGCGGGGGCGGGAGGTCGGGGGTCGGATCGGGCACGGCGGACGGGTCGGGACGAGGGGCGGAGGGCGGCGCGCGGGCCGACGGATGGGTGGCCTGGGCGCGGAGCGCGCACAAGGGGGGCACGCGCCCCGCCGCCGGTGGCGGGACGGCCGCCCGCCGCGTACGATGCCGTCGCGGCCGGGCGGCCGCGCATCGGACCCCGGGGGAGGCTGACGGTCATGGATCAGAAGGTCGTCGAGGCGGCGCGCGCCGCGTTCAAGGCGGGCGGCAACGGCATCGCGCTCGGCGCGTGCGTGCACGGCGGCGAGGCGCACCCCGAGCCGCTGATCACCATCCCGCTGGCGATGATGAACCGCCACGGCCTGATCGCGGGCGCCACCGGCACCGGCAAGACCAAGACGCTGCAGCTGATCGCCGAGCAGCTCTCGGCCGCCGGCGTGCCCGTGTTCCTGGCCGACGTGAAGGGCGACATGTCCGGCGTCGCCGCGCCCGGCGAGACGGGGCCGCGCGTGACGCAGCGCGCGACCGAGACCGGCTACGCGTGGCACCCGACCGCCTTCCCGGTCGAGTTCCTGAGCCTCACCGGCGCGCACGGGGCGCAGCTGCGCGCCACGGTGTCGAGCTTCGGGCCGCTGCTGCTCGCCAAGGTCCTGGGCCTCAACGACACGCAGACCAGCGTCCTCGCGCTCGTGTTCAAGTACTGCGACGACAAGGGGCTGCTGCTGCTCGACCTGAGCGACCTGCGCGCCGTGCTGCAGCACCTCGCGGGCGACGGCGCGTCGGAGCTGGCCGCGTACGGCGGGATGTCCAAGCAGACCGTCGGCGTGCTGCTGCGCGAGATGGTGGAGCTGGAGCAGCAGGGCGCGGGGAAGTTCTTCGGCGAGCCGGAGTTCGACCTCAACGACCTGCTGCAGGTGGAGCGCGACGGCCGCGGCCTCATCTCCGTGCTGGAGCTGAAGGACACGCAGGACAAGCCCGCGCTCTTCTCCACGTTCATGATGTGGATGCTGGCGCGCCTCTACAACAACCTCCCCGAGGCGGGCGACCTGGAGAAGCCGAAGCTCGTCTTCTTCTTCGACGAGGCGCACCTGCTGTTCGAGGGCGCGAGCAAGGACTTCGAGGAGCAGATCGAGCGCGTCGTGCGCCTCGTGCGCTCGAAGGGCGTGGGCGTGTTCTTCATCACGCAGAGCCCGAAGGACATCCCCGCCGACATCCTGGGCCAGCTGGGCAACCGCGTGCAGCACGCGCTGCGCGCGTTCACGCCCGACGACGAGAAGGCGCTGCGCGCCGCGGCGCGCACCTTCCCCAAGACGACCTTCTACGACGTCGAGGAGACGCTGACGACGCTCGGCATCGGCGAGGCGCTGGTGACGGTGCTGAGCCCGACCGGCGCGCCGACGCCGCCATTCGTGTCGCGCATGGTGCCGCCCGCGTCGCGCATGGGCCCCCTCACCGACGCCGAGCTGCAGCAGCGGCTCGCCAGCTCCGCGCAGGTGAAGGAGTACGCGACGGCGGTGGACCGCGAGAGCGCGCGCGAGATGCTGACCGAGCGCGCGGCCGCAAAGGCCGCCGCGACCGCGGAGGCGGAGCGCGCGGAGATGGAGGACGCGGAGGCGGCGGTGCCGGCGCGCGTGCCCGCCTCGCGCACGCGGGCGGCGAAGGAGCCGCCCAGCACGTTCGAGCAGATCCTCAAGTCGCCGGTCACGCGCACCGTCGCCGGCGCGATCACGCGCGGCCTGATGGGCGCGCTGCTCGGCGGCACCACGCGACGGCGGCGCCGCTGAGCACACGGCGCGACGGCCGGCGGCGCCTCGGACGGCGCGTCCGGGAGACCGCGGCGCGCCACCCCACGTGGCTGGAGTGGCTCACGCGCGTGGGCTACGTCGCGCGCGGCGTCGTCTACCTGCTGGTGGGCGGCACGGGGCTGTTCGTCGCGGTGGGCCTCTCGGAGCGCGCGCGGGGCTCGTCGGAGGCGATCCACCTGCTCACGCGGCTGCCGATGGGGCGCGTGCTGATCGCCGCGCTGACGGTGGGGCTGGTGGGTTACTCGACGCTCTCGTTCGTCGCCGCGGTGCGCGCGCCCGAGGGCACCAGCGGCGCGCGCGGCGCCATCGTGCGCGCCGCCGACGCGGTCGCGGGGCTCGTCTACGCGGGGCTCTCCGCGCTCGCGGTGCGCCTGCTCGCCGACCCCACCGCGGACACCGGCTCGGCCAGCGAGCGGTTGGCTGCGCGCCTGCTCTCGCTGCCGGGCGGCCGCATGCTGATGGCGGTCGCGGGGCTCGTCGTCGCCGGCGCCGGCGCCTACCTCGCGTACAAGGCGATCGCGCTCCCGGTGACCGCGCAGCTGGAGCGGCGGAAGGTGTCGCCCGCGGTCGTGCGCGCGGTGGTGTGGCTGGCGCGCGTGGGGCTGGCCGCGCGCGCGGTGCTGTTCACGCTCTGCGGCTCGCTGCTGCTGCGGGCCGCGTACACGGGCGAGCCGCGGCGCGTGGGCGGCCTCGGCGACGCGCTGGACACGCTGGCCGACGCGCCGGCGGGACCGGTGGTCGTGGGCGCGGTCGCGCTGGGGTGCGTCGCGTACGGCGTCTACCAGCTGGCGAAGGCGCGCTGGCGGCGCGTGCAGCTCGGCGCGCCCGCCGAGGCGGCGGAGCAGGCGGCCGACCAGGCGTCGGTGACGGCGGGCGCGACGCGCGGGTAGGACAGGGGGTCCGCGCACGTCACCCGCCTCCCTCGTCGCCCGAGGTCCGCATGCGCACACCCGTCGTCCTCGTCGCCGGACTCGCGGCCGGCATCGCGCTCACGCTCGTCGTGGGCAGCGTCGCCACCTCGGGCGCGGCCCGGCCGTCCGACCCCGATCTCGCGACCGCGCGCGCGGCCGCCCGCGCCATGGAGGTCGCGCGCATCCGCGCGCACTTCGACAGCGTGCTGACGGAGCTGCCGGCGCGCGACCTCGCGGCGCTCACGCCCGCGCAGCGCGGCCGGCGCTCGGCGGCGCTCGCGACGCTGCGCGCGTACCGCGACCGCGGCGAGTTCCCGCACAACTACGACTTCCCGGGCGAGGCCGTGCCGTACTTCGTGGACCGCGGCACGGGCACGCTGTGCGCGGTCGCGCACCTGCTGGCCGCGAGCGGCCGCCGCGACATCGTCGACCGCGTCGCGCGCACCGACAACAACGTCCGGGTCGCGGCGCTGGCGGGCGACACCGCGTTCACCGCGTGGCTCGACGCGACCGGGCTGACGCTGGCCGAGGCGGCGCGCATCCAGGTGCCGTACGTCGAGGGCTGGGACGAGTCGCCGGTGGCGGTGGCGACGCGCCGCCCGGTGTACACGGCCGGCTCGGCGCTCGCCATCGGCAGCTCCGTCGTGATGACGGTGTGGAACGCGCGCTCCAACGCGCGCGGCGCGGGCCGCGTCCGCAGCGCGCTCGGCGCCGCCGCGGGCGCCGCGGCGCTCGGCATGGGCGCGGCGAGCCTCGGCATGCCCGACGTGCCGCCGGCGATGGGCGTCGCCAACGCGGCCGCCGGCGCGGCGAGCCTGTGGATCGCGACGCGCGGCATCGTGCGCCACCGCCACGACCTGGCCGACGCCCGCGCGCGCGGGGCGTCGCTGGCGCAGCGCGCGGTCGTCACGCCGCTGCTGCCGGTGGGCCGCACGTCGGGCGCGGGCGTGTCGGTGGCGGTCGCGTTCTAGGGAACCGGGTTCCGTGCCCTCGGCGGCCGTCGTCGTGCCCGTGCAGGGTCGGCGAACGGGGGGATGCGGATGCTCCGGATCTCGACGGATACGCCGGCG
>CBHYLO010000184.1:0-8047 GCA_966128675.1 uncultured bacterium
CGCGGTGTGTGCGCTGACGCCCAGCGCCGCCGCCAGCTCCGCGTTGCGCAGCCGGCGCGCGAGCAGCTGCGCCACCTCGGCCTCGCGCGCCGTCAGGCCGAGCGCCTGCAGCGCGGCCGCCGGCACGACGTCGCGCAGCGCGCTCGGCGCGACGAGCGTCGTCGGCGCCGCCGCGTCGACCTCCAGCGACACCTGCACCGCGCCCTCCACGCCCCACAGCAGCGCCGGCGCGTAGGTCGCGCGCAGCGTGTAGCGCGCCAGCGGCGTGACGACGGTGACCGCGGGCCGCAGCGCGCCCGCCGCCGCGGCGGCGCTCCGGCGCAGCGCGCGCAGGTCGTGCGCGATGGTGTGCATCGCGCCCACCACGTCGTCGCGCGCGGGCTCGCCGGTGAGCGCCTCGCGCAGCGCCACGTTGCGGTGCAGCTCGCGCCCGTCGGGACCCACGATCAGCAGCGCGTCGCGCACCGCGTCGATCGTCGCCAGCAGCGCGGCCTGCCGCGGCGCGAAGCTCGTGAGCGCGTGGTGCGCCGCACGGATCGCCGGCAGCAGCATCCGCAGCACCGCGGCGTCCGTCGGGCCGCCGAAGCGCCCGTGCCCGCGGCGGTCGTAGCCGAGGGTGAGGAACATCTCGCCGCCGCGGACCGTGGTCGTGGTGCCCGAGCAGTCCTTGAAGCCCGCCGGCAGCAGCCCCTCGTTGTAGAACAGGCCGCGCTGCCCGTCGATGCCCATCGCGCGCATCACGCGGAAGTTGTCCGTCTCGTGCCAGACCTCGACGCGGTGCGCGCGGCGGTGCTCGAACCACGCCACCACGCCCGGATCGAAGTTGATGTGCAGCCCCGTCTCCGGGTCCGCCGCCGACAGCGCCTCGAAGCGGCGCGTGGCGTCGTCGTCGATGCTGCGCCCGAAGTAGCGGAGCCGCTGCCCCTCGGGCCACGTGATCATCGCGTTCGCGCCGCCGAACAGCGTGCGCAGGCGCTCCTCGACCGCGGTCCACCACGGGACCGGGTCCGGTCCGACCGACGGCGCGAGCAGCGCCTCCACCGCCGCACCCAGGTGCGTCGTGTCCTCGTGCGTCAGGTGCAGCGACATCTGGCGGAGCTACGCCTTCGGGATCTGCCCCACGGCGGCGAGCACCTCGCGCGCCGCCCGCGCGCCCGACTCCACCGCGCCCTCGAGGTAGCCCTGCGCGTCCACGGAGGTGTGCTCGCCCGCGAAGTGGCACGCGCCCACCGCCTCGCCCTCCGCGCCCGCGAACGCGGTGTACTGCCCGACCTTCCAGTACGAGTAGGAGCCGAGCGTCCACGGGTGGCGCGGCCAGTCCTCGAACGCTGCCCGGCCGTCGTACTGCGCGGTGAGGCCCGGCAGCACCGGCTCGATGCGGCCGAGGAACTCGGTCGCCAGCGCGGCGGGGAGGCGGCCGCTCTGCGCGCGCGCCGCGTCGCCGCCCGTGTAGTCCACGAGGATGCCCGCGGCGCCGGGCTGCGCGCGCGTCACGTCCCACGTCTGCTGGTAGCCGCGGTCCGACGTCGTGTCGCCGTTGCAGCCGATCGCGTTCCAGTGCCGCGTGCGGAACTGCAGCGCGAGCTTCGCGTTGGCGCCCATGCCCAGCTCGCGGATCGCGCGCGCCTTCACGGCGGGGAAGCCGGCGCCCGAGAAGTCGACGCGCTCGCGCAGGATGCTGAACGGCAGCGCGAGCACCACGCGGTCGACGATCACGGTCGCGCCGCCGCGGAAGCCGAGCGCCCACCGGCCGCCGAGCGCGGTGGCGACGGACGTCAGCTCGAAGCCCTTCGCGACCTGGCCGGCGAGCTGCTCCTCCATGCGCGACGCCAGCTGGTCGTTGCCGCCGCGCACCTTGTACTTCTCGTTGGACGGGCCGAAGAGGCGCACCTGCCCCTGCCCGACGCCGCCGAGCAGGTAGATCAGATTCAGCGCGCTCTGGTCGTGCGCCTCGGCGCCGTACTCGATGACGTAGGCCGTCTCCAGCAGCTGGCCGAGCTTCGACGCGCGCCCGCC
This sequence comes from uncultured bacterium, assembly GCA_966128675.1. Lineage (GTDB taxonomy): Bacteria > Gemmatimonadota > Gemmatimonadetes > Gemmatimonadales > Gemmatimonadaceae > Roseisolibacter. The sequence goes on from CBHYLO010000184.1 coordinate 2,017, forward strand.
GGGGACGGTGGCGTCGATCCACTGCGCGACCGACATCGCGTCGAGCGCGCGGCCGCGCGGCGTGGACTGCGTGTAGAGCGTCGGGTAGCCCGCCTCCACGTAGTCGCGCTTGAGCGGCTGCCACACCGCCTTCAGGTCGCGCGCGGCCTCCGCGGGCGCGTAGGCCGCGTCGTCGAACCAGTAGCGCGCCTCGGTGCCGTTGGGCTCCGCGGCCAGCACGTTGTCGAGCGTCAGCCCCAGCTCGCGCGCCAGCTGGCGCACGTTGGCGTGCGACTGGTCGATCAGCTCCCCGCCGCGCTCCGCGAGCTGGCCGCCGGCGAAGGTGCCGTCGCGCCGCGTCCAGCAGCGGCCACCGGTGCGGTCGCTGGCCTCGAACACCGTCGCCACGACGCCGGCCTGCCGCAGCCGCAGCGCGCAGGTGAGCCCCGCGAGCCCCGCGCCCACGACGGCGACGCTGATCGGCGCGCCGCCGGGCGAGCCGCCGCCGCGCTCGAAACGCGGCGCCGCGGGGACGGTGAGCGGGTCGTCGGCGCAGGCGGTGGCGCCCAGGGCGGCCATCGCGCCCGCGGCGCCGAGGAAGGTGCGGCGGCCGATGGCCGGTCCGGGTGCGGGCTGCCCGTCGAGCACCGCGTCGGCGGGGAGGCCGTGGCGGTGCGACGCGTCGGCCACGCGCGCGAGCGCGGCCAGCTGGCGGAGGAGGGGGGTCCGAGGCATGGTCGCCCACGGTAGGGCGGCCGGCTCATCCGCGCCAGAGGGCGCAGAGGGCGTCGCGTCGCCCGGGCACCGGCAGTCAGGGCGGCTGCCAGCGCCCCGACTCGTACGCGATCCAGAGCACGTTGAGGCTGTCCTGGGCGGCCGCGACGGCGGCCCGTGGGGTGGGCTGGTCCTGCAGCTGCGCGAGCACGAGCGACCGTCGATTGCCGCTCGCGAGCGTCACCAGCGTCATCATGCCGCGCCAGGCCGCGGGGTAGTCCGCCGCCACGAAGGTGACCGTGTCTCCGCGGCGCTCCAGCCCGGGCAGGCTGCCCATGCCGGCGGGGAGCCATGCCGGAAAGGTCGGGAGCAGGCCGGCCCGAATCGGCGGCGTGAGGAGCATCGCGCGCATGCGACTCGACGTCGCGAGGGTCAGCGCGGCGCGTGCCGCGCCGTCGCGCAGCTCGCGGAGCACGAGCGCCTGATCGCGCGGCTCGGCCGACATCGGTCCGGTCGCGCGCTTGGTCGTCACGTACTCCACCCACGGCATCGCCGACGCCAGCGTGTGTCGCAGCCGGTCGTCGCCCGACGCGAGGATGACCGGCACGCCGGCCGTGCCGAACGCGTAGCCGACGAGCTCAGTCTCCGTGACCGTCGCGGCGCCCACCACCGGCGAGAGGCCCGCGCCGAGCGTGTGCGGCGAGAAGCCGCCGCTGCGCGGCCGATCGTGCATCGCGACCGCCGCGACCGCGTCGTAGCCCCGTTGCGGAAGTCCCGCGGCGGGGTTGTACGCGGCGTTCGGCCCGCTGCGCGCGACGATCCCCGCTCGCGCATCGAGCCGGGCGCGCGGGATGAGGGAGTCGCCCCCGTAGCCGTGCGAGTTGACGACGTCCACCGCCGATGCGCCGCCGTCGAACAGGCCCGCGACGACGGCATTCACCTCGCCGATCAGGCTCTCGCGTCCGCGCGCGAACTCGGCCGGCCGCGCGGGATCCATGGTGGCGTCATCGACGACGCCGGCCGCTCCCTCGAGGTCGTAGACGACGAGCACCCGTCTCGCGGCGGCCGGGCGATGTGGCGGCGCGGCGGCGAGCATGAGCAGCGCGGGCACCGCGAGCAGCGGGGCGAACCTGAGCGCCATGTCGAGGCGTCGCGACATCCGGCGTGCTCCAGATCGTTGAGAGGCCGACCGCGCCCACGCTACACCACCCCCGCGCAGGCCGCAATGTGCCCGGGCCCCGCCCGGACGCCGCTCAGCGCGCGTCCGCCGCCGCGGCCGCCGCCATGGGCTCCACCCGGGCCCGGTTCCAGCGTACGCGCCACGCGTCGCCCTCGCGGACGACGATGGCGTTCATCCCGAAGCGCCGCACGACCGCGTGCGCCGAGTCGGCGCCGGTGCGCTCCAGCCACACGCGCCCCTCGACGACGACGACGTCGGGCGAGACGCGCTGCACCTCCTCGACCACGGTGTGGTGCACGAGCGCGGCATCCGTCTTCACGAAGGACTGCGTGAAGTAGGCGCGGATGGCGTCGCGGCCGCGCAGGTCCACCGGCGTGCCGACGATGCGGTTGTGTCCCTCGGCCGTGTAGAGCGCGCTCAGGCCCGCGGCGTCGCGCGCGTTCCACCGCGCGTCGGACTGCGCGGCCAGCGCGACGATGTCGCGCAGCTCGGCGTCGCTGACGCCGGTGGCGCGTGGGAGCTGCGCGGCGGCGGCGCGGGCGGTGACGAGCAGCAGGACGGCGGCGGTGCGGAGCAGCGAAGCGGGCGGACGCATGGGATGCGTGGCGGGACGTGAGCTGGCGATCGGAACGCGCTCACGGTGCGCGCATCCGTCGGGTCGCCGCCACGGCGGCGGGACGGATCGGCCCTGCCGCGGGTCAGGCCGCGGCCACCACGGACACCGTCGCGCCGCCGGCGACGGGCGCGGGCCACGCCTCGCTGTCGATGTCGTGCGCGGTCCACGCGTCGCGCATCGCCGCGCCCACGCGCGCCACCGCGTCGCGCGGCGCGAGCGCGATCAGCGAGCTACCCGCGCCGCTCAGCGTCGCGCCCCACGCGCCGGCGCCGCGCGCGGCGTCCACCACCGCGTCGTAGCCGGGGATCAGCGCGCGCCGAAACGGCACGTGCAGCACGTCGTCGAGCGCGTGCGCGAGCAGCGCCGCGTCCGCGTCCGCGAGGCCGCGCACGAGCGCCGCGCTCTTGCCGGCCGCCTGCACCGCGACGCGGTGCGGCACCTCGGGCGGCAGCGCGGCGCGCATGGCGCGCGTGGACGTCTGGAACGTCGGGATCGCGACCACGGCGGCGACGTCCGGGTGCAGCGCCAGCGGCGCGAACGCCCACCCGTCGCCGCGCGGCACGCCGAGCACCGCGCCGCCGAGCAGCATCGGCGCGACGTTGTCGGGATGTCCTTCCTCCGTGGCGCCGAGCATCGCGACGCGCGTCGGGCCGAGGCCGAGGCCGAGCAGCGCGTCGGCCAGCAGCGCGCCGGCCACCAGCGCCGCCGCCGACGAGCCGAGGCCGCGCGCGACGGGGATGTCCGACGTCGCGGCGATGGACAGGCCGCGCGGGACGGCGCGGCCCGCCGCCTCGCACGCCAGCGCGACGCCGCGCACCAGCAGGTCGTCGGCGGCCGGCGCGTCGCCCAGCGCGGCGAGCGCGCCGCCGCGCGTCAGCGCCGGCGTGGCGGCGTCGCCCGCCAGCCACGCCTCGGCCGCCAGCCAGCGATCGAGCGCGATGCCCACGCAGTCGAAGCCCGCGCCGAGGTTCGACGTGGAGCAGGGGACACGGACGTGGGCGCGCGGGGTCGGCTGGGGCATGGCGGGTCTCTGGTGGGCGGCGGGCGCCGGAATCTATCTTCGACGCCCCTCCCATGAGCCTCCACCTCTCCGCCCAGGACCTCACGCGGCTCGGCGCCGCGACCGAGGCGCTGCTCGCCCCGTCGCACGGCGATCCGTGGACGTGGTGGCGCGGCGCGGAGGCGCGCCTGCGCGAGCTGTTCGTGGGGTCGAACGTGATGCTCTCGATGCCCGAGGGCGACCGGCTCCGCAACGACTCGGAGAGCATCGACGACACGGCGCGGCGGCGCATCACGGAGCTGACGGCGATCGACCCGCGGGCGGGGCACTTCCTGATCCGCGATCCGGCGGTGGAGGCGTGGGTCGCCTACCGCCGGGTGCACGGGCTGCAGGTGTGGAACACCGCGCGGAACATGCGCATCATCGAGGCGCTGGGCTTCGACGGCACGCGCAGCGTCTTCATCAACGAGGGGCTGTACGCGGCGTCGATGTTCGGGCTGTGCGGGCTGTCGTACGAGTCGCCGGTGGGCGAGGCGTTCCTGCAGGTGGGCTACCCGCGCGGCCGCGCATCGCGCTTCGGCGACGACACGACGCTGCTCTCGCTGCTGCTGCCGGCGTACCGCGCGGGCCACCACGCGGCGTTCGCGTCGGCGCGGCGCGAGGCGGAGCTGGCCGCGACGCTGGACGCGGCGGGCGAGGCGCTGCTGGTGGTGGCGCCCGACGGCCGCCCGCTGCACCGGAGCGCGGCGCTGGCGCGCCTGCTGGCGGCGGACCCGGAGCGCGAGCGGCTGCTGGACGCGACGCTGCGCGCGGCGCGCGACCTGGGCGCGCTGCAGGCGGCGCGGCAGGGACGCGCGGCGCACGCCGCGGCGTCGCTGGCGCGCGGCGCGACGCAGACGCTGGTGACGGCGGTGGCGCGCTACACGGTGCGCGCGTCGTACGCGTCGGAGCTGGTGTGGGGCGTGCCGGGCACGGTGCTCGTGGCGGTGGAGGCCGCGCACGCGCTGCCCGACGCGGAAGCCCTGCCCGAGTCGCTGGGGCTCACGCGCCGCGAGGCCGAGGTGGCGCGCCTGCTCGCGCAGCGGCTGAGCAACGCGGAGGTGGCGGCGGCGCTGAGCGTGAGCGCGCACACCGCGCGGCATCACACCGAGCGGGTGATGCACAAGCTGGGCGTGAGCTCGCGGGCGGAGATCGCGACGCGGCTGCGTGGGACGCCGTAGCCGCGGGCGTCGTCGCGCCGGATCCGAAACGCGAACTGCTTCGGACGGGATCGTCAGGATTTGCAGGAGTCACAGGATTCGAAGCGCCGCGTGGCGCGAGAGGTCGTGCCGCCACGCGGAGCGTACTCCTGTCAATCCTGATAATCCGTCGTAATCCTGTCCAATGCTCTTCCGGTCCTGGCGCGCTCAGAGCCGCGATACCAGCCGCGCGCGGCGGAAGTGGCGCACGCCCACCAGCAGCACCGCGGCCGACACGAGCCACGCGCCCGCGCCGACGAGGAGGAGCGTGACGGGCTGCAGCACCACCGTGCCCTTCACCGAGCCGACCACCAGGCCGACGATCGGCAGCACGAGCAGCCCGCCCAGCTGCACCGCGTCCTGCGTGCGCGCGACGCGCTGCGACACGAGCACCATCGACGCCAGGCCGAGCGCGGCGAACGCCGGGCCCACCCAGGCCACCAGGACCAGCGACGCCGCGCCGAACGGCGGCGTCCAGCCGACGGTCGTGCGCCCGATGAGCAGCACGACCGCGACGTAGAGCACGAAGCCGAGCATCGACGCGAGCACGCCCGGCAGCCCGGCCGCGAGCAGCTTGCCCATGAACAGCGTCGCGTCGTCGGGCGGCGTGTAGAGCAGCGCCTCCAGCGTGTGCCGCTCGCGCTCGCCCGCGAAGCTGTCGGCCGCGATGACGTTGGCGACGATGAACGGCACCAGCAGGAAGAGCGGCGGCCAGAGCTGCGTGTGCACGAGCAGCATCCACATCTCCGCCGGCGGGCGGCCGGCGTACTGCGCGCGCACGCCCGCCGGCAGCCCCGCCAGCAGCTCCTGCAGCCCCTCGACCGCGCGCGGGTCGGCGGCGCCGAGCGACGGCGCGAGCAGCAGCCCCGCGGGGAGCACGACGAGCATGATCAGCGGCACCGCGACCAGCGGCGCCATCATCGCGCGGCTGCGGCGCACGACCGTCATGTCGCGCCGCGCGATCGCCCACATCGCCCGCCGGCTCACGACGCGTCTCCGTCGACGGTGGCGGCGACCACGTCGGGCGGCTGCAGCGCGAAGTACGCGTCCGCCAGCGTCGCGCGCGCGGGCGTCACGCGGTACACGCGCACGCCCGCGCCCACCAGGCGCGCCACGAGCTCGGGCACCGCGTCGTGCGCGAGGTCCGCGACCAGCGTCGCGACGCCGTCCGCGGTCGCGGAGACGGGGCCCGCGACCCGCGCCGCCGCATCGGCATCGGCGGCGTGCACCTCCACCGTCACGCGGTCGGTGGCGCGCACGCCGCGCGCCAGCTCCGCCGGCGTGCCGAGCGCGCGCAGCTTCCC
>CBHYLO010000185.1:0-7979 GCA_966128675.1 uncultured bacterium
TCCTCCCCAATGGGCAAGGAGGTCCGGTGCGCCGCACGCGACGCGCGTCACGGGGTATCAGCGATTGCCGCTGTCGTCCGGCGGTGCACGTGCCGATACTACCCCGGGTGCTCCGCCCCGCGTCCGAGGATCGACGTCGGCGGGCGCACCCGGTGACGCCTCCCACCCGCGTCGCCGCGCCCGCCCAGGGCGCACCGCCGGCCCGCCCCGGGCCTCCCCTCCCATGCTCGCGTCCCTCCTCCAGCTCTCGGCCGGCCCCGTCGTGGGGTCCGTCGGCCTGCTCGCCGCCGTCGTCGCGATCGCCGCGGCGCTGACGGCGCGCCGCCGCGCGCGCGCGTCCATCGCGGTCGCCGCCCGCGCTGCCCGTGCGGCCGATGCGCCCGCGCATCATGCGGTGTTGCAGGCGATGTTCGAGGACTCGCCCGACCCGGCGTACGCCAAGGACCGCGCGGGGCGCTACCTGCTGTGCAACGCCGCCGCGGCGCGCGCGATGGGGTGGCCCGCGGGCGAGATCGTGGGCCGCACCGACGACGAGCTCCTGCCGGCCGAGCGGGCCGCCGCGGTGCGTGCGCGCGACGCGCGCGTGCTCGCCAGCGGCGGCAGCGAGACCATCGAGGTCGTCACCGGCGACGGCGACGCGCGCCGCACCTACCTGGTGACCAAGAGCGCCTTCCGCGACGCGTCGGGCGCGGTGGCCGGCGTGTTCGGGATCGCGCGCGACATCACGCGCCGCAAGGCGGACGAGGAGGCGCTGGCCCACGCCAACCGCGTGCTCGAGGAGGCGCGCGCGCGGGCCGAGTCGGCGAGCCGCGCCAAGAGCGACTTCCTCGCCACGATGTCGCACGAGCTGCGCACGCCGCTCAACGCCATCCTCGGCTACGCGGACCTGCTGGGGATGGGCGTCGCGGGGACGGTGAGCGACGACCAGCGGCGCTACTTCGCGCGCATCGACGCGAGCGGTCGGCATCTGCTGGCGCTCATCGACGACGTGCTGGACGTGTCGAAGATCGAGGCCGGCGAGCTGAGTGTGGAGCGGCGCCCCGCGGAGCTGGCGGACGTCGTGGAGGCCGCGCTGGCGCTGGTGCGCCCGCAGGCCGACGCCAAGCGGGTCGCGCTCACCGCGCCCGACGCCGAGGCGTGCCGCGCGCTGCGCTACGTCGGGGATCCCGACCGCGTGCGGCAGATCCTCGTCAACCTGCTCTCGAACGCGGTGAAGTTCACGCCCGAGGGCGGCGCGGTGACGGTGGCGTGCGCGCTGGAGGACGCGGGCACCACGCCGCGCGTCGCGGTCGGGGTGTGCGACACGGGCATCGGCATCCCGGCGTCGGAGCACGCGCGCATCTTCGAGCCGTTCGTGCGCGTGGACGGCGGCCTCAATCGGCGCGCGGGCGGCACGGGGCTGGGGCTCGCCATCAGCCGCCAGCTCGTGCACCTGATGGGCGGCGACATCGCGGTCGAGAGCGCGCCGGGCGAGGGCTCGACGTTCACGCTGCGGCTGCCCGCCTCCACCGCCGCCTGGGAGGCGCGCGTGCGCCTGGGCGAGCGGCTGCTGGCGCGCATGCCCGACGTGCTGGCGGCCTACGTCGCGGCGCTGCGCGCGGACGCGTCGCTGCCCGGCGCCGCGCAGGCCACGCGCCCCGCGCTGGAGGGCCACGCGGGCGCGCTGCTGGCGGCGATGGCGCACGACTTCGCGGTGCTGGACGACGACGCGGCCGACCGCGGCTCGCTGATCGCCGACGGCGGCGCGTTCAAGGCGCTGCTGGCCGAGCGGCACGGCGGCCAGCGCGGGCGCCTGGGGTGGGACGCGAGCCTGCTGGCGCGCGACTTCGCGCACCTGGGCGACGCGATCGAGCACGTGCTGGTGGGCGTCCCGCCGCGCGGGCGCGACGCCGCGGCGCTGGGCGACCAGCTCGCGCTGCTGCGCACCTTCCTCGCGGAGGCCGAGGCGCTGGCGGTGGACGGGCTGCATCGCGGCGTGCACACGGGCACCTTTCCGGTCCCCGGGCCGACGTCGGGTCCCGTGACGCCGCCACGCCCGCACTGACGGTGCGCTGACCGCCGACGGTTCCGGCACGCGCGACCGCGTGGTCTATTGGGACGTGCCGCGCCGGCGACTCGCGCCGCGGCCGCGCCGCCTCCGAGACACCGCTGCCGCATGACCACCGCCGACCGCCTGCCCACCGCCGACGCCTGGGGCTTCGTCCCCGGAGCCGCCGACGGCGTCGCACAGGCGGCGGCGCACGCGGAGACGGAGCGCCGGCTGATCGACGCGCTGACGGCGTCGGGGCGCTACCAGGTCATCGAGAAGCTCGAGCCGCGCCCGCACTACCACGCGCCCGACGGCACGCCCACCCGGCAGGCGCTGTTCGTCGACGTCGAGACGACGGGCCTCGGCGACGACGACCGGATCATCCAGCTGGCGATGATCCCGTTCGAGTTCGCGAAGGACGGCCGCATCTTCGCGGTCGGCGCGTGCCGCAACTGGTACGAGGACCCGGGCATCCCGATCCCCGAGGAGATCACCGCGCTCACGGGGATCTCGCAGGCGGACGTGGACGGGCAGCGCATCCCCGACGCGGAGGTCGAGGCGATCCTCGCCGACACCGCGCTGGTGCTCGCGCACAACGCGCGCTTCGACCGCCCGCACCTGGAGCGCCGCCTGCCGGCGTTCGCGGCGAAGCACTGGGCGTGCAGCTGCGACGACGTGCCGTGGCGCGCCGAGGGGCTGGAGTCGTCGAAGCTCGGGTGGCTGGCGTACCGCATGTGCCGGATGTTCTACGAGGCGCACCGCGCGGACGCCGACTGCCTGATGGCGATCCACCTGCTGGCCAGCCGGCTGCCGTCGGGCAAGCTGGCGATGGAGGTGCTGCTGGACTGCGCGCGCGCGAAGACGGCGCGCATCTGGGCGTGCGACTCCCCGTTCGAGACGAAGGACGTCCTCAAGCGCCGCGGATACCGCTGGAGCGGCGGCGAGAACGGCCGCCTGAAGGCGTGGTGGCGCGACGTCCCCGAGGCGTCGCTGGAGGCGGAGTCGCGGTGGCTCGCGGAGCACGTGTACGGCGGCCAGCCGAAGCACCGCGTGCAGCTGGTGGACGCGAAGCTGCGCTACTCGACGCGCGAGCCGCCCGCGCCCCCGCGCCCCTGGACGCCCCGCGCGTGACGCGCCGTCCGCTCGCCCTCCTCGCCGCCGGCGCGCTCGCGACCGGCGGGGCCGCGCACGCCCAGGGCACCGCGCCGGCGCCCGCGCGCCGCGCCGTCACCAACACGCACAGCTGGCTGCAGCTGTTCGGCGAGCACCGGCTGGACGCGCGCTGGTCGCTGAACCTGGAGGCGCAGGTGCGCCGCGCCGACCTCGCGGGCGAGACGCCGCAGCAGCTGCTGGTGCGCCCGGGCGTGCTGTACCAGCTGGGCGGCGGCGCGCTGCTGGGTGCGGGCTACGCGTACGCGGGGACGTCGGTCTACGGCGACGCGCCGTCGGCCGCGCCGTTCCCCGAGCACCGCACCTGGCAGATGCTCCAGTTCCCCGGGCGCACCGGCGCGGTGGCGTGGTCGCACCGGCTGCGCACCGAGCAGCGCTGGGTCGGGAGCGTGCGCACGGTCGACGGCGTCGCGGCGCACGACGGCTACGCCTTCCGCCACCGCGCCCGCGCGATGACGCGCGCCACGGTCGACGCGCGGGCGCTCGGCGTCGCGCTGCCGAAGGCCTACCTGACGTCGTGGGGCGAGCTGCTGGTGCACGTCGGCGGGAGCCCCGACGGGCAGGTATTCGACCAGAGCCGCGCCGCGCTGCAGGCCGGCTGGCGCCTCTCGCCGCGGCTGCGCGCGGAGGCGGGCTACATGCAGCAGTTCATCCAGCGCGGCGGCTCGCGCGTCTCGGAGAGCAACCACACGCTGGTGCTCTCGCTGTTCGCGGTCACGGGCCGGTGACGGGGCGGTGACCGGCCGCTGAGCGCGCGCCGGCGCGCTTCTTCCCGGAGCGATGGGCCCCGGCCGCGCCTCCGCGCGGCGCGGTCGCTGTTCAGTCGCTTCCCATCCGACCCGGAGTCGTGCCGTGAGCCTCCTCGACCTCATCCATCAGCAGCTCGGGCCGCAGCAGGTCCAGCAGATCAGCCAGCAGGTGGGCGCCGACCCCGCCGCCACGGAGCAGGCCGTCGAGGCGGCGCTCCCGATGATGCTCGGCGGCATGGCGGCCGGGACGCGCGAGCCCGAGGGCGCGAACGCGCTCGCCGGCGTCCTCGGCGGCGGCGGCCTCGGCGGGATCCTCGGCGGGATGCTCGGCGGCGGGCACGCGGCCGGCGCGGGCGGCGCGGGCGGTGGCGGCCTGGGCGGGATGGACCTCGGCGGGGTGCTCGGCAGCATCCTCGGCCGCTCGCAGCCGGCGGTGCAGGACGGCGTGCAGCAGGCGTCCGGCCTCAACTCCGACCAGACGCGGAAGCTGCTCATGATCCTGGCGCCGATCGTCCTCGCCGCGATCATGAAGAGCCGGCAGAACCGCACCGCCGACGGCGCGGCGGCGAGCGGCGGCGGGCTCGGGATCCCGGGCATGGGCGGCGGGATGGGCATTCCGGGGATGGGCGGCGCCGCGCGGCCGGCCGACGCGTCGCAGGTGGACAGCGACGGCGACGGCATCCCCGACTACCTGGAGAACGAGGCGCGCAACGCGGAGGCGCGGGCCGCGCAGCGCAATCCCAAGATCGGCGGCATCCTCGGCAAGATCCTCGACATGGCGCAGCGCCCGCCACGCTGACGTCGCGCGCTGGTTGGCGGCTGGGGCGACGGTTAGCGTGCCGCGCATCATGACACCCGATCCGTCGCCCCAGTCGCCTCCGCCCGCGCCCGCGCGGCAGCTGGTCTCCAGCGGCACGCCGTGGGAGCCGCGCGTGGGCTACAGCCGCGCGGTGCGCGCGGGGCCGTTCGTGCACGTCTCGGGCACCACGGCCACGGGGCCCGACGGGCGGCTGCTGCATCCGGGCGACGCCTACGCGCAGGCGCGGCAGGCGTTCGCCAACGTCGCCGCCGCGCTGGCGCAGGCCGGCGCGTCGGTCGAGGACGTGGTGCGCACGCGCATGTTCGTCACCGACATCACGCGCTTCGAGGAGTACGGGCGCGCGCACGCCGAGGTGTTCGGGCACGTGCGGCCGGCGACGGCGATGTACGGCATCACGGCGCTCGTCGACCCGGCGATGCTGATCGAGGTCGAGGCCGACGCGATCGTGGGAAGTGCGCTCGCGCAGGGCGCGACGATCGGCAGCGCGGGCGCGGCGCCGAGCGCGTGACCGCCACGGCGGCCGCGCCGCAGCCCGTCGCGGCGCCGGACGCGCCGTCGCACGCCGCGGCCGTCACGACGCTGTTCGTCGTCGGCGTCGCCGCCAACGCCGCGCTGCTGTTCGCCGTCGAGCCGCTGGTCAGCCGCCAGCTCTTGCCGCTGCTGGGCGGCACGCCGTCGGTGTGGAACAGCTGCCTGATGACGTTCCAGGCGCTGCTGCTCGTCGGCTACCTGTACGCGCACGCGCTGGCGCGCCACCTGACCACGCGCGGCCAGGCGGTCGTGCACCTCGCGCTCTTCGGGTGCTCGCTGCTGGCGCTGCCGGTCGCGGTGCGCGCCGCCGGCGTCGTCCTCGAGTCGTGGGGCCCGTCGGCGTGGGTCGTGCGCCTGCTGCTGGGCGCCGTCGGCGCGCCGTTCCTCGTGCTGAGCGCGGGGGCGCCGCTGCTGCAGCGCTGGTTCGCGGCATGGCGCGCGCGCACCGCGCCCGACCACGCCGGCGACGACGCGGCGACGTACGCGCTCTACGCCGCCAGCAACGCGGGCAGCCTCGTGGCGCTGCTCGGCTATCCGCTGCTCGTGGAGTCGCGCCTCGGCCTCGCGGCGCAGTCGCGCTGGTGGAGCGTCGCGTACGCGGCGTTCGGCGCGGTGCTGCTGGGGTGCGCGGCGGTGGTGGCGCGCGGCGGCGGCCCGCTGCGCGCCGTGCGCGCCGTCGACGCGACGACGCGTGCGGCGACGACCGTCGTCACGCGCGGCGCGCGCGCGCGGTGGACGCTGCTCGCGTTCGTGCCGTCGGCGCTGCTGCTGGCGGTCACGCGCTACCTCTCGACCGACGTCGCGCCGGTGCCGCTGCTGTGGGTGGTGCCGCTCGCGGTCTACCTGCTGACGTTCATCGTCGCGTTCGCGCCGGGGCTGCGCCCGCGCACGCTGGTGCTCGACCGCGCGACGGCGGGCGTGCTGCCGGTGCTCGCGATCCTCGTCGCGCTGGGCGCCAACTCGCCGCTCGGCCCGGTCGCGTCGGCGCACCTCGTGGCGTTCGGCATCGTCGCGCTCTGGTGCCATCAGACGCTCGCCGAGTCGCGCCCCGACGTCGCGCACCTCACCGAGTACTACCTCTGGATCTCGTTCGGCGGGCTGCTGGGCGGCGTGTTCAACGCGCTGCTCGCGCCCGCGCTGTTCACCGGGCTGGCCGAGTATCCGATCAGCGTCGCGCTGGCGGCCGCGGCGCGCGCGCTCGCGGCACCGCCCGACGAGCCCGCGCCCCCGCCCGCGCACACGCGCCTCGGCGCGCGCCTGCACGCGATCGCCGGTCTCGTCGCGCCCGCGCCCGATCGGCGCCCGATCGCGCTCGCGCTCCGCCGCGTGGCGCTGCCGCTGGCGATCGGCCTGCTCGCCTGGGCCGCCGCGTCCAGGCTCTCGATCATCCCGCGCGCGTCCGAGGTGAACGTCGCCGTCTGGTGCGGCGGCGCGGCGGTGCTGCTGTCGTTCGTGCTGCGCGCGGACCGCGTGGCGCTCGCGCTGGGCGTCGCGGCGCTGCTGGCGGGCGGCGCGCTCGGCCAGCGCGCGCGGCAGGCGAGCGTGCTGCTGCGCGCGCGCAGCTTCTACGGCGCCTACACGGTGCGCGACGCGTCGCCGATGCACTACCTGCAGCACGGGACGACGCTGCACGGCACGCAGGACCGCTCGCCGTCGCGCCGCACGACGCCGCTCAGCTACTACCACCGCGAGGGGCCGCTCGGCGTGCTGCTGTCGGTCGCGCCGCGGCTGGCGCCCACGTCGCCGCCGCGCCGCGTGGCCGCGGTGGGGCTGGGCACCGGCACGGTCGCCTGCCACGGCCGCGCGGGCGAGCGGTGGACGTTCTACGAGATCGACCCGCTGATGGAGCGCATCGCGCGCGACCCGCGGCTGTTCACCTACCTGCGCGACTGCCCGCCCACGGTCGACGTCGTGCTCGGCGACGCGCGGCTGCGGCTCGCGGCGGCGCCCGCGGCGTCGTACGACCTGATCCTGCTGGACGCCTTCAGCTCCGACGCGATCCCGACGCACCTGCTGACGCGCGAGGCGCTCGCCGCCTACCTGCGCGCGCTGGCGCCCGACGGCGTGCTGATGGTGCACGTCAGCAACCGCTACCTCGACCTGGAGCCCGTGGTGGCCGAGCTGGCGCGCGACGCGCGGCTGTCGGGGCTCGTGGGGCGCGACGTCAGCGGCGCGGTCCAGCGCGACCCCGCGGTGACGACCTCCAAGTGGATCGCCCTCGCCCGCGACTCGGCCGCCTTCGGCTCGCTGGGCGGCGTGAAGGGCTGGTCGCCGCTGCGGGCCGACGGCCGCGTGCGGCTGTGGACGGACGACTACACGGACGTGCTGGCGGTGGTGCGCTGGCGGTGAACCTGCGGGCTGCGGGCTGCGGGCTGCGGATCCTGATCCGTGCCCTCGGCGACCGGCGTCGCGCCCGGCCGTGGTCGGCGAACGTGGGGATGCGGATGCTCCGGATGCCGACGGATCCTCCGGATCGCTCCCCGTGGTACATGGAGCGTCGCCGCCGCGCGGAGCGAGCCGCAGCATCCCCGTTCAGATCCGGAGCATCCGAACCCCCAGTTCGCCGACCCGTGCCCGCCGCGCCGGACCCTAACGGCAACAGCAGCAGGGATTGAATTCTGATTGAACGGCCGGACAGGATCTGATGTGAGCTCCTCGTCGGGCACAGCTCCGTGCGCCG
>CBHYLO010000186.1:0-7945 GCA_966128675.1 uncultured bacterium
GCAGCGCGTCGTGCAGCGCGTCGTGCAGCGCGTCGTGCAGCGCGTCGTGCAGCGCGTCGTGCAGGGCGTCGTGCAGCGCGCGCAGCGCCGCCGGCGACCGCGTGCCGTCGGCGTGCGCGAGGGCGATCGAGTCCAGGCGCGCCCCGAACGTCACGGTGCGGCCCGTCGTGCGCATGGTCGCGCGGCTCTCGCCCGACCAGCCGAGGCGGCGCAGCTCCGCCTCGGCCGCGGCGCGGCGGCGGACGAACCACTCCTGCGGCGGCGCCTGCCGCTCGCAGTCGGCGCCGCGCGCGGTCACCGTGCGCGCCGCCGCCTGCATCTGCGCGGTGATCGCGTCCACGCGCCGCCGCGCGGCCTGGTCGCCGTTCGCGGCGGCCTGCATCAGCCGCTCGAACGAGTCGATCGGGACGCCGGCCGCGGTGCCGGGCTGGAGGAGCGACCGCTCGTCGCCACGGCAGGCGCGCACCGAGTCGCTGCGCTGGACGGCGAGGTCGCGCGTCACGGCGCGCAGCAGCCCGCGCAGCCGCGCGTGCTCGGCCGCCACCGGCTCGAAGGCGCGCAGGAAGGCGGCGACGCTCGCGTCGGTGATCGCGACGGCGGCGCCCTGGGCGTGGACGGAGGACGGGACGAGCGCGAGCAGTGCGGCGAGCGCGAACGGCGTGAGCGGACGCATGCCGGACCTCCGGAGTTCACCAGTGCCGATGCTGCCGGCGAGCGGTCAGCCGCCCGCGACCTCCATCGCCGGCGCGGGGCCGACCGCCGGCGCCGCCGCGGCCGGCGCGAGCTTGCGCGCGAACTCGCGCCGCAGCAGCCAGAGGCTGAGCGCGAGCTGCACGTAGACGGTGGCCATCGCGAGGTACCACACCCACGTGAGGCGGAAGCCGGGCAGCCGCGCCAGCAGCAGCGCGGGCGCGATCACGAGCGTCGTGCGCACCGCCGACGCCACCAGCGACGGGATCGTGTTGCCCATCGCCTGGAACATGCTGCCGGCGACGAAGATCAACCCCGACGCGACGTAGTTCCACGAGATGATGCGCAGGTAGTCGGCGCCGACGGCCACCACCGCGGCGTCGCCGGTGAAGGCGCGCACCATCGCCTCGGGCGCGACGTGCGACAGCAACGCGAACGCCGCCATCACCACCGTCGCCAGCAGCGCCGCGTCCTTGAAGGTCGCGCGCACGCGGTCGGCGAGCCGCGCGCCGAAGTTCTGCCCCGCCACCGGCGCCACCGCGAAGCCCAGGGCGACGACCGGCATGAAGCCCGCTTGGATCACGCGCATGCCGATGCCGAAGCCCGCCTGCGCCGCCGCGCCGAACGGGCGCGCGACCGTGTAGACGACGACCTGGTACACCGCCATCATCGCGAACTCGAAGCCGGCCGGCAGGCCGATGGCGAGCATGCGGCGCCACTGCGCGACGTCCGGCCGCCACTCCGCGCGGGCGAAGTGCAGGAACGCGTCCGCCGGGCGGAAGTACGTCGTCATCCACACCAGCGCGACGACGATCGAGACGAGCGACGAGATCGCCGCGCCCGCGACGCCGAACGCGCGCCCCGTCCCCCAGCCGAAGATGAGGAATGGCGCGAGCACCATGTTGAGGACGACGCTCGTCGTCGACACGATCATCGTCGGGCGGAAGTTGCCGGTCGCGCGCAGCGCCGCGCCCATCGCGCCGAGCGGGAACTGGAGCGCCATCGCGGGGACGAACCAGCGCAGGTAGGCGGCGGCCACCGCGGCGGTCGCCGGGTCGGCGCCCATGGCGCGCGTGTACGGCCCGAGCAGCGCCAGCCCCGCCACCAGGAACGCCGCGCCCGCGACGCACGACAGCACCATCGACTGGTTGAAGAGGTGCCGCGCCGCGGGCTGGTCGCGCCGCCCGACGGCGTGCGAGACGACCGTGGTCGTCCCCACGCCGAGCACCTGGCCGACCGCGAGCACGACGAAGGAGAGGTTGCCGGCGATGGCGACGCCGGCGACCGCCTCGGTGCCGAGCCGGCCGACCCAGTACAGGTCGATCAGGAAGTACAGCGTCTGGAAGACCATCATGACGAGCATGAAGCTCGTGGTCTTCAGCAGGTGCCGCGTGATGGAGCCGGTGGTGAGATCCTGCACGGCGGTCAGCGGGTGCGGGGGCCGGTGGTGGCGCCGGTGGTGGCGCGATTGCTGGCGCCGTTGGCGGCGCGATTGGTGGCGTCGATGACGTCGTCCGGCAACGCGAACGCGACGTAGGTCCCGCCGCTCGGCGCGCCGTTCTTGCCGCCGCCGCAGGCGATGACGATGAACTGCTTCCCGTCCACCATGTACGTGCTGGGGGTCGCGTTGCCGGCCGCGGGGAGCGTGGTCTCCCACAGCAGGCGGCCCGTGCCCTTGTCGAACGCACGGAAGCGGTTGTCGTACGTCGTGGCGGCGATCAGCAGCAGCCCGTTCTCGGTGACGATGGCGCCGCCGTAGTTGTCGCTGCCGGTGTCGCGCAGCCCCTGCGCCGCCAGCTTGGGATACGTGCCGAAGGGGATCTGCCAGCGGATGGTGCCGCGATTGAGGTCGATCGCGCTCAGCGTGCCCCACGGCGGCTTGATCGCCGGGTAGCCGTCGGGATCGAGGAAGATGTCGAAGTACGCGGTGCGCCACGGGATCCCGAACGGGTCGGGGCCGGCGGCGGCCGTGGCGTCGCGCCCGGTGCGCAGGTAGGCGACGATGTCGGCGATCGCGCGCCCGTCCAGCGCCGAGCCGAAGGCGGGCATGCGGCCCGTCCCCTCGCGGATCACCTGCGCGATCTGCTCGGGCGTGCGGCGCGACCCCACGCCCACCAGCGACGGCCCGATCGCGCTGCCCGCGCGCGTCTCGCCGTGGCAGCCGGCGCAGTTCGCGGCGTACAGCGAGCGGTCGCTGCGCGGCACGAGCTTCAGCAGCCACGCCATCTCGTTCGCGTTGACGTACAGGAGTCCTGTCTCGGGGTCGAACGCCGGCCCGCCCCACTCGCCGCCGCCGTCCACGCCCGGGAAGATGATCGTCCCCTTCGCGCTCGGCGGATCGAAGGGGTGGGCGGTGCCGAACTCCGCGAACGTCTTCAGCGCGGCCGCGTGCGCGGCCGGCGTGCGCGTCGTGAGCCCGTCGCGCGTGAGCTGCTGCCGCGAGAACGGCGGAGGGCTGAGCGGGAAGCGCTGCGTCGCCGCGGTGCGCTCGCCCGGCAGGCCGCCGCCGGGCACGGGGCGCTCCTCCACCGGGAAGAGCGGCGTGCCCGTGTCGCGGTCGAGCAGGAAGACGTGGCCCGTCTTGGTGATCTGCGCGACGGCGTCCACCGGCCGGCCGTCGCGCGTGACGGTGACCAGCGCCGGCGCCGCCGGCAGGTCGCGGTCCCACAGGTCGTGGCGCAGCACCTGGTAGTGCCACGCCAGCTTCCCCGTCCGCGCGTCGAGCGCGAGGACGCTGTTGGCGTACAGGTTGTCGCCGTGCCGGTTGGCGCCGAAGAAGTCGTACGACGCCGAGCCGGTGGCGGCGAAGACTATGCCACGCCGCGCGTCTAGGGTCACGCCGGCCCACGCGTTGGCGCCGCCGGCGACCTTCCACGCGTCGGGCGGCCACGTCTCATAGCCGGGCTCCCCCGGATGCGGGATGGTGTGGAAGCTCCAGCGCAGCGCGCCGGTGCGCACGTCGTAGGCGCGGATGTCGCCGGGCGCGCTGGGCAGCTGCTCGGGGACGGAGCTGCCGATGATCAGCAGGTCCTCGAACACGACGCCGGGCGTGCTCGCGCTCACCGACAGCCCCTCGACGGGGCGGCCGAGCCCCGCGCGCAGGTCCACCCAGCCGCTGTCGCCGAAGGTGCGGATCGGGCGCCCCGTCTGCCGGTCGAGCGCGTACAGCCGGTTGCGGTAGTTGACGAGCACGCGGTCGCCCGTGACGACCACGCCGCGGTGGCGGATGCGCGACGTCGGCGGCGCCCCGGCGTTCGGATCGAAGCGCCAGCGCTCCTTTCCCGTGGCGGCGTCGAGCGCGAAGACCTGCATCTTGGGCGTCGTCGCGTACAGCACGCCGTCGACGACGACCGGGTTGGCCTGCATCTCGGAGCCGGGAAACTCGTCGTGCGTCTCGTACGTCCACGCCACGCGCAGCTGCCGCACGTTGGCCGGCGAGATCTGGCGCAGCGTGGAGTAGTGGGTGTGGTCGTCGCTGCCGCCGTAGACGGGCCAGTCGGCGCTGGCGCGCGGGGCGCTGGTGCGCGCGGCGGGCGGCGCCGGGGCCTGCGCGAGGGCGGTGCCCGCGACCAGCAGGGCGGCGAGCGGCGGGAGGGCGCGTGCGGGCATGGCGCGGGGTGGGGAGGCGGCGGGAGTGGGCGCCCTACCTTAGCGCCGGGCGGCTCCCCGCACCACGGACGGCGGATCATGACGTGTTCATGACGCGCCTCAAGTGGGTCTCCGGCCGCGTCGAGACTGACCCGCCATGCGCGTGGGGCGCCCAGCCCCGCGCGGTCGTGTCTCCCTCGAGAGGTCGTATGCGTGGTGCGTTGGCGGGCGTGGTCGGGCGCGGGTGCGGGCGGCGCACGTGGCGGTGGATGGCGACGCTCGCCGTGCTGGTGGGCGCGGCCGGCGAGCTGCCGGCGCAGAACCTGGTGAGCGTGCCCCTGCCCAACGGCTTCATCGGCACGCGCGGCTCCTCCGCGGGCTCGGCGGAGAGCGTCAAGACGTTCGCGACGCTCGGCATCGCGCGCCTCTTCTTCATCCAGAACTCGTCCACGAACCAGTTCGAGCTCCAGGGGAACGACATCCCGGGCACGCTGCGGATCGTGCGCACCAACGGGACCACGCTCGACATCCCGTCGTCGGCGAACTGGCGCATGAACTCGGGCAGCACGACCGACCTGATCGGCATCCTGCCGCGCCCCGCGAGCCCCATCACGTTCACGTACGCCACGGGCTCCATCCAGATCACGAACGGCGACAACCCCGGCGGCACCAGCATCGGCGGCTACGTCGCGGGCTACACGGGCGCGCTGGCGACCGACGGCTCGAGCCAGAGCGGCAACGCGGCGCAGTCGCAGCTGCTGAGCGGCCTGAACGCGTACCTCGCCACCGTCGTCAGCTCGCGCCCCGCGGGCCCGGTGACGGTGACCGCGCAGACGACCACCAGCACCACGCCGACGATCGCGGGCACCGCGACGGTCGCCGCGGGCGAGGCGCTGTCGGTGGTGCTCAACGGCGTCCAGTACACCACCACCACCACGCCGGCCGTGGTGCGCAGCGGGACCAGCTGGTCGCTCGCGCTCGCGACGCCGCTCGCGGTGGGCACCTACTCCGTCACCGCCACCATCACGGACGCGGACGGCTTCACGCTCAGCGACGCCACCTCCGGCGAGCTGGTGATCGCGAGCGCGGTCAGCGCGGTCACGATCGGCGGCAGCTTCACCGCCAGCGACCGCGCGTACGACGGCGGCACCGTCGCCACCGGCACGACCGGCGCGCTGACGCTCGCGGGCGTGAGCGGCGGCCATCAGGTCACCATCGCGTCGGCGACGTTCGCGTTCCAGTCCGCGGCGGCCGGCACGGGCAAGACCGTCACGATCACGAACGTCACCCTCGGCGGCGCGAACGCGGCGTCGTACACGGTGAACCTCGCGGGCGCGCCCACGGCCACCGCGAGCATCACCGCGAAGGCGCTGACGATCACGGGCGTGGGCGCGGTCAGCCGCGCGTACGACGCGACGACGACGGCGACGCTGAGCGGCACCGCGGCCTACGCGGGCCTCGTGGCCGGCGAGACGTTCGCCGTCACCGGGACGCCGAGCGCCACCTTCGCGAGCGCCGCCGTCGGCACCGGCAAGGCGGTCACCGTCACCGGCTACACGGCGCCGAGCGCGAACTACACGCTCGCGCAGCCCACGGGGCTGACGGCCAGCGTCACCGCGCGGCCCGCCTCCGTCGGCGGCACGTTCACCGCGGCCGGCAAGGTCTTCGACGGCACCACCACGGCGACCATCGCGACCAACGCGCTCGTCGTGGTGGGCGGCGTGGGCGGCGACGCGCTCTCGCTCACGGGCGTCGCCGCGGCGTTCGCCGACGCGAACGTCGGCACCGCGAAGCCGGTCTCGATCACCGCCGCGACGCTCGCGGGCGCCGCGGCGTCCAACTACGCGCTGAGCATCGCCGGCGCGCCCACGACGACCGCCGACATCACGGCCGCCATCGTGGTCGTGCCGCCGATCGTGCCGCCCGTCGTGCCCCCCGTCGTGCCGACCACCGGCACGGTCACGATCGCCGGCAGCATCACCGCGAACGACCGCGTCTACGACGGCACCACGGCGGCGACGGGCACCACGTCCGGCCTCTCGCTCGTCGGCGTCAGCCCCTGCCAGCAGGTGACCATCGCCTCGGTCACGCTCGGCTTCCAGTCGGCGGGCGTGGGCACCGGCAAGACGGTCGTCATCACGAACGTCACGCTCGGCGGCGCCGACGCGGGGGCGTACACGGTGAGCCTCGCGGGCTCGCCCACGACGACCGCGAGCATCACGCCGCGCCCGGTCACGATCGGCGGCACGTTCACGGCCGCCAGCAAGCCGTTCGACGGCAACGCGACCGCGACCATCGCCAGCAGCGCGCTGACGCTCGTCGGCGCGGTCGGCGGCGACGCGGTGACGCTGACGGGGGTGACCGCGGCCTTCGCCGACCCGCTCGCAGGCAACGGCAAGCCGGTCGCGATCACGGGCGCGACGCTCGCCGGCGCGGCCGCCGGCAACTACGCGCTCAGCCTCGCCGGCGCGCCGACCGGCACGGCGAGCATCACGTCGCGCCTGGTCACGGTCGGCGGCTCGTTCTCGGTCGCCGACAAGGTCCACGACGGCACGACCGAGGCGACCATCACGCGCAACGACCTGCGGCTGGTCGGCGTGCAGCCGGGCGACGAGGTCGCGCTGACGTGGGCGGCGGCGGCGTTCGCCGACGCGGCGGTCGGCACGGGCAAGCGCGTCACGCTGCGCGCGGTCGGCCTCACGGGCGCGGCGGCGTCGACGTACACGCTGGTGATGACCGGCGCGCCCACCACGACCGCGAGCATCGTCGCCGCCGCGCCGCCCTCGGCGCCGCGCGGCGTCGCCGCGACGCCGGGCGCGGGCAGCCTCGCGATCACCTGGGCGGCGCCCGAGACGGCCGGCTGCCGCGCGATCACGGGCTACGTGATCGAGGCGAGCATCGACGGCGGGAACGCCTGGACGCCGCTCGCGACCACCGGCGCGGCGCCCACCGCGGCGACGGTGCAGGGGCTGACGAACAACCGCCCGTACCTCGTGCGCGTGGCGGCGGTGAACCCCTGCGGCACGAGCGCCTTCACGTCGGCGGCCGGCCCGTTCGTGCCGGTGGGCCCGATGCCCACCACCCCGTCGCTCGCCGCGATCGCCGAGGTGGTGCAGGACACGATCGTGCGGGTGCGCGACGGCGGCTTCACGCTGCGCCTGCGCGCGGCCGACGAGTCGGGCGCCGCGCTCCCCGTCGACTCGTCGCGCACGCTGCAGCTGGAGCACGGCGGCCGCGCGACCGCGGACGGCAGCGGCTTCGCGCCGAACACCTACGTCACGCTCTACCTCATCGGGCGCGGCGTCGCGCCGGCGCTCCTCGGCACGGTGCCCGTCGCGGCCGACGGCGCGTTCGCCGCCGCGCTGCCCATCGCGGCCACGCTGCCCGCGGGCCTCTACACGCTGCAGGTGAACGGCATCGACCCGACGTCGGCCCCGCGCTCGGTGGCGCTGGACGTCGAGGTCGTGCCGCCGCCGCCGGACCTCGACCTGACGGCGACGCCCGACCAGCCGGCGCCCGCGGTCGGCGACACGATCACGATCACGCTCACCGTCACCAACCACGGCCGCGGCCCGGCCATCGACGTCGTGATCCCGCGCGCGTTCACGGAGCCGGGCTTCACCGTCGTCCGCACCACGCCCGTCGAGGGCACCTACCGCGCGTCCAC